>JAYUBD010000070.1:0-24584 GCA_043740995.1 Caulobacteraceae bacterium
TCACGAACACCGTGCCGCCGTTGAGCCGGAAGCTTTCCGGATGGGCGGGCAGCGGCATCCTGGCGACCACCTTGCGGCTGGTGGGATCAATCACCGCCAATGCGCCGGAGCCATAGCCGACCACGATGCGCCCCTCACTATCGACGCGCATGTTGTCGGCGTCACCGCCGACGTCCACCGTGCCCGCCGGAGAGAGGTCTCGAGCGTGATAGAAGCGGACAGTGCCGTCCCGGGCGATGGCCACCGCCAACTCGTCCCTCGCCAGCAAGTACGCCAGACCTTGCGGCTCATTCAGGCCGGTGACGCGACCTAGCGAGACGCCGTGGGCGAGGTCGATGGCCTCGACCGAGCCGTTGCCGAGTTCGGCGACGAAGAGACGTCGATGCCGAAGATCCACCGCGAGGTGATCGATCCGCCCGCGCACGCCAGTGAGCGGTATTGTCCGCTCCAGAACCAGCGGCCCGTCGCGCCCAATTGCGACGGGTTGTGCATGGCAGGCCGTGACGGACGCCAAGGCGGCGCACGCCGCAAGCAACTTCAAACTAAAGGTCATCGAGACTCCGGTTCAGCGCATTGGACCCTACTCGCCGCTCGGGGCTGTTCAAGCCCCTAGGCGCGCACCATCAACCGCATCGTCGGGCCTCAAGCTGCATGGGTTGAAGGGCGCTGATTGCGAACCAAACCCGCGTTTCACTGCGGAAAGTCGCATTGAGTACGGAGGGTCGATTTGTGGAAAACAACGTTCGAGCGCCGATAGTCAGTTGCGTTCGATTCGAAGATTGACGGACATACCGCTGACGCTGGCCCGATTTGGAGCGGAGCACATCGTTGGCGAGGCCTTCAACGCGCCTTGGCGCTTCCCCAATAGTTGAAGCCGGACCACGCCGGCGTTTTGGGCAGGTACATGGTCTCGAGCGTCTCGATCGCAAAGCCGCTTTGCGCAATGAGCGCCGGGATATCGCGGCTCACGTGGCAGCCGCCGCCAATGATCCGCCAGATCGGCTCGATCCGCACTTGCGTGCGGCGGACCGCCTCGTCTGGCGCGCGGCCATGCTCGCAGAACAGCAGTCGCCCGCCGGGCCGCAGGGCGCGCCTGGCGCCATCCAGCGCCGCGACCGCGTCTGGGATGGTGCACAGGCTGTAGGTGACCAGCACTGTATCGACGCTGGCCGCCGGCAGCGACAACGCCTCGGCCGTCTCGGCCAAGATCTCCACCGGAAGATCGGCGCCGGCGGCGACCTTTCGCGCCCTTGCCAGCATGCCGAGCGCCGGCTCCAGGGCGAAGAGTTTGGTGACCTTCGAACGGTCGTAGTGCGGCAGATTGAGGCCGGCGCCGAAGCCTAGTTCCAGTACGACGCCTTCGGCCTGTGGCACGATCTTCTCGCGCTGCTTGCGGATCGGCTCGGCCCCGCACGCCAGATTAATCAGGGGCGGAAGGATATATCGATCATAAAAGCCCATCACTTGGTCTCCTGGAGTTGGCTCTGTAAGTCGCTCGCCGAAAAATGGACCCAAGGCAGTCGCTCCTCGGGATAGACCTCCGCCATTGGCGCCAACCGCTCCGGTTGGTCAAAGGCGCCGATATGAAAGTGAAGTTCGCCGGGTGAGCGATCGCTTTGGCAGGTGAGCGTCGAGCCGCACGTCGCGCAGAACCCTCGGAGCACGCCCGGCGAGGAGCTGAATTTGGTGACCTCGCCCTTTGTCACTTCGACCACGGCTTCGTCGAATGCGGCGAATGCGGACGCCGGCGCGCCGCTGTGCTTGCGGCAGCTCTGGCAGTGACACCAGATCGTCCACTTGGGAGGACCGCCGGCGCAGAACCGGACCGCGCCACAAAGGCAACCGCCTTCCCAAGCTTAGCTCATGAGCGACTTTTCCCGTGCATAAAGGTAGCTGTGGATAGGTGGGTACGCCGATGGTTGCGCCTAAAACTGTTCACAGAAGATACCTCGCCGCCGCGGCCATGGGCGCCACCCTCCCCTCATCACGCAGGTCGCTCGCGCATGGCGATGGCGACAACCGCCCCGGAAATTGCGGTCAGGACGCCGATGGATGCGATGGCCCAGGCGGCGCCGAACAAATCGGCGATGATACCGGCGGCGAGCGCCCCGATCGCGTAGCCCATGTCGCGCCAGAACCGGTAGACGCTCAGGGACCTGGCGCGCCAGGTTGGATGCGAAGCGTCCGACACCGAAGCGATCAAGGTCGGATAGACCATGGCCGTGCCAAGGCCCAAAAGTCCGCTGGCGAAGAGCCACCACGCAAAGTGCCGCGTCGCGGCCGTCATGAATAGGCCCACGGCCTGGACCCACATGCCCGCGACGATGAGGCCCTTGCGTCCCCAACGATCGCTCAAGGGTCCAGTGATGGTCTGGAGCACACCCCAGACGACCGGATAGATCGCTTTCAGCACGCCGATGCGGGCGACGCCGAGGCCGAACGCGGCGAAGAACAGCGGAAAGATCCCCCAGCTCATGCCGTCGTTAAGATTGTTCACCAACCCCGCCTGGCACGCCGCGAACAGATTGCGATCGCCATAGGAGGTGCGCCGGAACACCTCCCAGAACCGCACCGGCTCGGCGGCGACGGCGTGGCCGGCCGTCTCCAGGCTCACGTGATGGCGGGTGTCGCGGATGAGAAACACCGACAGGATCAGGCCCAGGGCGGCATAGGCGATGCCAAGATAGAAGGGCGCGGGCCGAAGGCCATAGCGCTGGGCGATGAAGCCAGTGGCGAGTGCGGTCAACCCGACGGCGAGGTAGCCGGCGAACTCGTTAAGCCCCACGGCGAGACCGCGCGATTTGGGTCCGACAAGATCGATCTTCATGATCACCGTCATTGACCAGGCCAGTCCCTGATTCAGTCCGAGGAGGACGTTGGCCGCGATGATCCAGCCCCAGGTCGGTCCCCAGGCGATCATGAACGGCGCCGGCAGGCCAATCAGCCAGCCGAGAACCAGCAGGCGCTTGCGCCCGTAGACGTCCGCGAAATGGCCCGACGCCAGGTTGGTGAACGCCTTGACCACGCCGAAGCTGACGATGAACGAGGTGACCAGCGTGGTGGAGGCGATCCTGAATTCTTCTGAGCCGATGAGCGGAACGACCGTTCGCTCCAGGCCGACCATGCCGCCGACGAAGGCGTTGACCAGGATCAGCAGCGAGAACTGACGCCAGTTCTCGGCGAGACCCAGTCGTATCCCGCCGGAGCGATCCGCCGCTTGCTCGCGAGCCGACATGCCGCCGCGCCTAGGCCGCCATGGGCGCGAATCCAGAATTGACAGCCCTCAGCTCGGCCGCTCCCTCGGGGGCTTCCGATATGTCGGCGAGCATGGCGCGCACGAACGCCTCCTCGTCGTCGATGCGGAACGCCTCGTTGTAGCGGCGCTCGAAGCCTATGGTGGATGACGGCTTGCCGCTCAGGCGGCGCCCGCACACCGAGCCCGAATAGGCGCCGGGAAGGACTTCCACGTAGTCGGGCAGCATCTTCAGACGTTCGATGCTTCGAAACAGGGTTCGCGCTCCATCCTCGGCCGAGGTGGCCAGCTCGGTCCGCCCGAGATCCCCGACCATGAGCGTGTGGCCCGTGAACACGAACCACGGCTCGCTGGCCCGGGTCCGATCGGCCACCAACAAGCTGATGTGTTCGGGGGTGTGGCCAGGCGTGTGGAGAATCCGGGCCGTGACGTTGCCCAGTTCGATGACATCACCGTCTCGCACCCCCTTGACCGGCGCCGCGGCCGGCGCATCGGCGAACAGGATGTATGGCGCCCCGGCCGCCGCGGCCAGCGCCCGGCCAGCGGAGAGATGGTCAGCGTGGAGGTGCGTGTCGATTACGTAGCTTATGGCCATGCCGGTCTCGGCGGCCGCCCGAAGGTATCGGTCCGTGTCGCCAACCGGGTCGACGACTGCGGCGGTCGCCTTGCCGCCGCACCCGAACAGGTAGGATATGGCTACGGGATCGGTGTGCGGGAACTGGCGCAGGATCATGGCGTCCTCGAAAGACCGTGTGGGGGCCTAGCCGGCCCGCAAGGGGGAGCAGCTTGACATGCTTGGGATATACATTCAATTGAACGATTGAACGTCATGCCGGACCTGTCAAGCCTCAATCCCAAACACGCGGTGTTCGCCGGTCTCGCCGAGTTGGCGAAAGCGCTGGCGAGCCCGCATCGGATCGAGATCATCGAAGTGCTGGGCCAGGGCGAACGCAGTGTGGAGGGCGTCGCCGCGCGCGTGGGCCTCTCGGTCGCCAATGCGTCTCAACATCTGCGGCTCATGCGCCAGTCCGGCCTCCTGGCTTCGAAGCGCGACGGCAAGCATGTGCTCTATCGGCTGAGCGATCCGGCCGTGGTGGATCTGCTGTCGGCGCTGGGCCGGTTGGGCGAACGCAACCAGGCCGAAGTCCGGGCCGTCATGGCCGGGTATTTCCACCAGCGCGACGCGATGGAGCCGGTGTCCCGCGCCGAACTTGCCCGGCGGATGAAGGACGGGCTCATCACCGTGCTGGACTTGCGGCCGGCGGATGAATTCGCGGCCGGTCGCGTGCCGTCGGCGGTGAATATTCCCCTGCGCGACCTTGCGCTGCGCCTTGGCGATCTTCCGAAAGACCAGGAGATCGTCGCCTATTGCCGGGGCGCCTACTGTGTCCTCGCCTTCGAGGCGGTCGCGCTCCTGCGCGAGCACGGCTTCCAGGTGCGCCGCCTCGAGGATGGTTTCCCAGAGTGGAAGGCGGCCGGATTACCGGTCGCCGCATGACCGCGTCCGTCGGGTTGCGGTCGACTCTGACCTGTCCGGCATGCGGCGCCGTGCTGAAGCCCAAAACCGTCGACGCGGCGGGGGTGACCAACCCCGTTACTTACTACCTCGCCTTCCATTGGACGCTATGATGCGACGGTCGCTCCCATGAGCGAAGCGGGCGTCGTTGTCGCGGGCATCCCCATACCGTCAACGTCGCCAGTGTTTCTCGCCGTCGTCGGCTTCCACGTCGTGGTCGGATTAATCTGCGTGTTGACCGGCGCCGTTGCCATGCTGAGCCGCAAGGGGCGCGGCCGCCACTCGGACTTCGGGACGATATACTTCTGGAGCCTGTCAGCCGTTTTCGCCACCTCTACAGGCCTCGCGATCGTGCGCTGGGCCGAGGACTATCCACTCTTCATCCTGGGGGCCTTGTCGGTGGCCGCCGCCTGGTTCGGCCGTACAGCTCTGCGTCGACGCTGGCCCGCATGGCAGCGGCTGCACATCGCCGGCATGGGCGCGTCCTACATCCTTCTCTTGACAGCTTTCTACGTCGACAACGGCAAGAACCTGCCGATTTGGCGCGACCTGCCGCAGATTGCGTTCTGGTTCCTCCCGAGCGCCATCGGACTGCCGATCATGGGCTACGCGCTCATTCGGCACCGTCTCGTCCGCTTTGGATGATCACGATCAGCAAGCCCCGCAGCCTTCAGCCTGAATGGGCGGGCAGGCGACGTCGCCCCACGAGCAGAAGACACAGCAGTCGCCCGCCTTGGGCTTGAGCACCGCCCCGCACCCCTTGCAGTCATAAAAGTACTGGCAGGCGTCCGTGGGCATGGTCTCCGTCTCCTGGTGGCTACAGTGCGGACAGGTCAACGTCGAGGTGGGGTGGATTTCGGCGAGGCTCATCCGCGCGCACTCCTCAAGAGCGCCAGCGCCCAGGGCTCAATGATCGGGGCCCAGGCGAGCGCCGCCAGCGTCAGGACCGTCGCGACCGACAGCAGGCCGATCATCAGACGCGATGGCGGCGCACAGGTCGCGTCTGCGGCGCAAGCCCTGCAGCGGCGCCAGACCATCCACCATCCCGCCCCAAGCGTCACGAGGGTCGCCAGTGTGAGCCACGCCCTTTGGCCAGCGATAATCGCCGTCCCAGCAAGGCTCAGGCCCGCGAGCCCGAGCGCCATCGGCAGAACGCAGCAAGCAGCCCAGGCGAACACCGCCAGCGCCGACGCGCCGAGCGCCGACCAGGCGACGACCACATCGCGGCCGGAAGATCGGGGATGGGATTGAAGAGTCATGCAGTCGCTTCCGGAACGGTTCGAGTCTAGCGTACAACCCGTAGCCACTACGGGATCAACCGAAATATGAGTCCTCGCCAAGACTTGACCATCGGACGCCTCGCCTCTGCGGCAGGCGTGAACCTGGAGACGATCCGTTACTACGAGCGAGTTGGGCTGATGCCGCCGCCCGATCGCACGGTGGGCGGCCATCGCAGCTATCGGCCCGAGCACCGCGCCCGTCTGGCGTTCATCCGCCGCGGCCGCGAACTCGGGTTCAGTTTGGATGATATTCGCGCTCTGCTCGCGCTTGGAGAGTCTGGCCGTCAGTCCTGCGCCGAGGTCAAAGTGATCGCCTCGAACCATCTCCAAACCGTGCAAGCCAAGATTACGGATCTGGCGCGCCTGGCGGCCGTGCTTGAAGAAGCAGTGCGTCTCTGCGCAGGCGGAAACGCCCCCGAATGCCCCGTCATCCAGGTCTTGGGCGGCGTCTGACACCGACCAATGCTATTTTCGCGCTTGGTGAGCATGACCGTGCCGGCGATGCAGGTCCGGACAGTGCGAGTGCTTGTGGTGCATCGGCGCGCGGTGATGGCGGCCGGTTCAAAGGTGCAGCCCAAGGGTGAGACCCGCGAAGACCATATAGAACACCGACATGAGGGCTAGGTAGGTCCGCGTGATCCATCCCCGCCAGAAGGCTAAGAAGAGGACGCTGACCGAGAGGAGCGTGATCGCGCCGGCCACGATCAGGGCCGGATCCAGCATCCATGGCGTGGAGAACAGGCCAAAGGCGGTTGGCACGGTCGCTTGGATCATCATGGCGCCGCTGATGTTGGCGAGCGCCAGGCGCACCTTGCCCTGCCTAATCCAGATAACGGCGTTCAGCGTCTCCGGCAGCTCGGTGGCGATAGGGCTGACCAGGAGGGACAGGAGCTGGGGCTTGAGCCCCAGATAGGGCCCAAGCGCATCGAGCTGGCTGACGAAGAAACGGCAAGCGACGAAGATCACGACCAGCGCCGCCACCGTCTGTATGATCGCCGCCCAGGCCCTCGGCGTCTTCGCCTTGAGAGTGAGCTTCAGGGGCTCAAGCTCATCGTCATCAAGCTCCTGCTTGCCGCCCATTTCCTTCCACGCATAGGCGGCGTAGGCGGCGAGGAAGAGGATGCCGAGCCACGGTTTGAACGCGAAGGCCGCGACCCCGATCGCCAGCTTCACGACCGAGATGAGGATGAACCAGGCCTGGTCGCGGCTGAGGCCGGCATACAGCTTTCGACCCTCTTCACCATCCGGCAGAGCGCGTTTGCAAAGCCACAGCGTGACGCCGACGACCGCGTAGGCGATCGTCCCCAGCACCAGCGGGCCTCCCATGGCCGCGCCGACGCCGATGTCCTTGTCGCTGGCGGTGTGCGGGAAGGTGACGGCGACAAAGGTGACAACGCTCTCCGGCAAAGCGGTGCCGAAGGCGGCGAGGATCGTTCCCGTGGCCTTCTGGCCCACGGCGAGCTTGCGTCCCACCCATTCGACGCCGTTCACGAAATACTCGCAGGCGACATAGATCAGGGCGGCGGAGCCCAGAAGCAAGCTAAGGATCACGGGTAGGGAATGCACGACGGGACTTTCAGGTGCCGGACGACGCGAACCACGGGTCGGCGCCCTCGCCCGACCCTCAGGCGAACGCCGATCCCAATGGTATCGCCGTGTCGGACTGACCGTCCGCGCCACGGCTGAAGCCGAGTGTGTTGGCGCGGACCCCTCTGAAACGCGAGGGCGGCTACTCCCCAAAGAGCATGAGGTAGGTAGCGGCCGTGTCCGGGCGCGTCAATGGGCGCCTCTGGACTGGTCGGTCATCGTGACATCACAGCGCGGTTAGCCCCGCTTCACCGCATTGAGCCTTAAGGCATTGCGATCACGATGAAGGATGACGCCGCCATGGACACGCCGGCGATCATCGGCGAGAGCAGCAAACCCGTCGGGGGATAGAGCATACCCCGCCGCCATCGTCTCGCGTGCATTGGCCTTGATCGGATCGGCGAGTGCGAGCAGGCCTGCGGTCCGGACGCTCAACCGTCGAGGTGCTGACGAGTTAATTTGTCTTGGTCGGCGAAGATCCATCCCACCGACCGGCGATCATGCTGCTCTGATCGCCGCCTCCTACGTCTGATGGCGCGAGCCAGAAGCGGCGGAGGGTCGGTCGGCGGATCAGGTGGGGCTGGATGTTTAAGGTGTTGTAGAGGGCGGCGTCCTTGAGGAACAAGGCGAGAGCAACGAACTTTCGTTCAAAACGATGGGCATTGCGGCTCTTGGCGACTTCGGCATTTCCATGGATGAGTTGGCCGTCGGCTTCCCGATGGTTGAAACAATCGGTGCAATCACCATTCAAGCGTTCACCGTCTCCTTGGTGCGCATCATGGCTGGCGTTCGTCTGGTTGCGACGCTTGGACAACGCACGTCGCGCATCGCCGGGATCATCGCGGTTGTGGCGTTCGTCGTCCTCCGCATCTATCTCATCGCGCGGCGTTCTGTGTCCGGGCTGCCGGAAATCTAGGCTCAGTGGCCGAAATCCAGGTGGAGAGCCGCCGTTGGTTTCATCCTCAGGTTGGCAAGGTGGCGGACATTCGTAGATGCAAACCCTTCCTCCTGAAAAAGCTTGCAAGAGTCCTCGCGTTACCCCCTGCCCTGCCGTTAGTTTCCATATTTCGATAGGAGCCGCGCCTTGACTGCTGACCACGCCCATCCCCTCGTCGGCGGGCAAGAGAACGATGCCGAGGGCGGTGCTTCTCATCAACACTCCCATAGTCACGCCGATCACGGTCATGGGACGGGCGGCCACGCCCACGCCCCGGCGTCATTCGGAAAGGCCTTCGCGATTGGGATCGCACTCAACATCGCCTACGTCGGCGCCGAAGCATTCTACGGCCTTGTCTCGCACTCCCTCGCGCTGCTGGCGGACGCGGGGCACAACCTGGGCGATGTCCTGGGCCTCGCCGCTGCGTGGGGGGCGGCGGCGTTGGGCCAGCTCAGGCCGACCAAACGCTTCACATATGGCTACAAGGGAACCTCGATTCTCGCCGCGCTGAGCAACGCCATCGTCCTTTTGATTATTACCGGAGGTCTGACCTGGGAGGCTGTGCGCCGCCTTCTCCACCCCGAGCATGCAGCGGGCGTCACGATCATGATCGTGGCGGCGGGCGGTATCGTGGTGAATGCGGTGACGGCGTTCCTGTTTATGTCGGGCCGCAAAGACGACCTGAACATCAAGGCCGCGTTTCTCCACATGGCGTCGGACGCTTTGCTTGCGGCCGGGGTCGTCGCGGCCGGGGCGCTGATCGCTTGGACCGGCTGGCTTTGGGTGGATCCTGTCGTAACCATTGTCGTGGGCGGGGTGATCGTGGTGGGAACATGGTCAGTTCTTCGCGACGCAACAGCCTTGGCGCTGGACGCGGTTCCGCGAGGCATTGACCATCAGAAGGTTGAGACCTACCTCGCCGAACTGCCGGGCGTCACCGAGGTGCACGATCTGCATATCTGGGCCATGAGCACCACGGAGACCGCCTTAACCGCGCATTTGGTCCGGCCGGAAGTGCAGGCAAATGACGACTTGCTACACCTCGTAGCCAACGAACTCGGACACCGTTTCGGTATCCGCCATCCCACTGTGCAGATCGAGACGGGAAATAGCGCGCACGACTGCGGCCTTGCGCCTAGCGATGTGGTCTAAAACGGGCCTCACTGGGAAGTCCCTTGAAAAGGCTTAGGCGGAGACGGTTGTGGGCGGCTCTCTTTACTTACCATCGCTGTTGCGGAAATGCTCGCGGTATTGCTTCGTGGCAGACAGCACGGCAGGTTATTGCGTCTGGGGCGCTCAGAGAACGCCACAAAGGCTAGCAGGTGAAGCGGGGACATGTCGCCCCTTCGCCTGTGGTTCAAGGGTTGCTCGCCAATTCGCGACGCGGCGTCGCGCAGTCCCGATTTCGGCCGGTGACATTTTCGCCTCAGCGAGCGCGAGCGCCTTGCGCGTATCCGAGTTCATCCCGGTGCGCCCAGCCCTGGCTGCAGAAAGCGAGAGCCATACCCAAGCTTGGAGATCGTCCTGCCGGACACCTTTGCCGGCGCCATACATCATCCCAAGGTTGAATTGGGCGCTCGCGTCGCCCTGCTCTGCCGCGCGGCAATACCAACGCGCCGCCGCAGGATCGTCCTCTGTCACGCCCTCGCCAAAATCGAGCATATAGCCCAACAGGCTTTGGGCTTTCGCGTCGCCAGCTTCGGCCAACGGTTTGAGTTCGCTCAGCGCGGCAGGAAATTCACCGCGTAGATAGAGCGCTTTTACACTGGCCAAGTCGGCGTTCGCGCTTCCGGCCGCGAGCAAAATGGCGGTCGCCGCCATCGCGCCGCTCCCGTTCTCAATCAGTCGCAACAGACCTCGCCAATCCACGCCTCTCTGCCTTCCTTGACCAGAAACCCGACGATCACCAGGGAGGCGACCGGATCGATCCACCACACGTGAAACAATAACTGAGCGATCAAACCCAGCACTACAAGGGCTGATAGATTGCCGCAGGTGATTGACCCAGCGGCCAAGCGTGACCGAGGGTTTGAACCGGGCCCTCAAGATCGGCGAAAGTCGTGATCAGCATCACGATCAGCAGGAGCTTCGTTCCGAGCGTTTCGGCGGCCAAGCGACGCGAGAAGCTGAAACCGAGAAGAGGCGGTTCCAGACTTGCCCCCTTTGTCGTCATGCCGCCTGCGACGCGTACTTGGTGTGGCCGATGTCATCGATGCCCCGCTTGATCGCGAGCTTGTCGAGGCTCTGAACGGCAGGCTGGTGAAAAGGCCATTGCGGTTGTTCAACATAGGATAGGTGTCGGCAACGGCCAGCGCGACCGCCGCCGGTGTACCTTGCGGGAGCGCAATTCCGTGAATTGATCGGCGAAGCCGGCGCCCCGCGCGACTTCCGATAGGAGGCGGGTGACACGCACCTTGGAAAGGAGACGGTTCATGATCGCGTCCAACCATTCCCGCTTGGGGGGGACGGAATCCGGCGATGGAGCAACCGGTTGCTGAAAGGGCGCCGCCGCGGGTGACCGAGAGCTCGCTTGATTCCACCGTGGAACGAGCGCTATTTCCCGGCATCGCCGGACCAATGTAAGGCTTAGCCTCCTTAGTTCAATCGGCGGCCGGGAGAGACTCATGTCCGATACCGTTGACTTTATCGTGGTCGGCGGCGGCTCAGCGGGCGCCGTCATCGCCTCGCGCCTGAGTGAGGACCCGGGCTGTCGCGTTGTCCTAGTCGAAGCCGGCGAGCGCCCGCCCGAACGCGAGCAGATGCCCGTTGCCTGCGCCAGCTTGCAGCTCGATCCCGCGACCGACTGGATGTTTACCGCAGACCCGGGCAAGGCCGGGCGCGGCTTGCACGGTCGTCGCATGCCGGTGCCGCGCGGCAAGATGCTCGGCGGCTCCTCGGGCATAAACTACATGGTCTATGTGCGCGGCCATCCCGGCGATTTCGACGGCTGGGCTAAGCGGGGGGCTGCCGGCTGGGCCTATGCCGATGTGCTCCCCTATTTCCGCAAGATCGAGGACTTCGCCTTCTCGAACGAGATCGCCATCGATCGCGACGCTCACGGCGAGGACGGCCCGATGGGCGTCGGGGTGCGGTCTCCTGTCATCCCCGCTTCACGCGCCTTCGTCCAAGCCGCCGAAGCCGCCGGCATACCGCGCGGCGACTATAACGGCCGCGATCGCGGCGGTGCCACCGGGGTTGCGTCGCTGGTGCAGACCAACACACGCAAGGGCAGGCGATCGAGCACCTTTCACGCCTTCCTGGAAGGTGAGGCCGAAAATCGGCCTAACCTGACGATTGTCACAGGCGCGCACGTTACGCGAGTCCTTCTTGTGGGCAACGGCGACGGCCTCGCCGCCAAAGGCATCGAGTTTCGCACCGCCGAAGGGGCGACCTGCACTCTCCACGCGTCCAAGGAGGTCATCCTCAGCGCCGGCGCCATTGGGTCGCCGCACCTTCTGATGCTGTCGGGCATCGGGCCGCGCCGCGAACTGGAAGCCGTCGACATCGCCTGCCGCTACGACCTGCCCGCGGTCGGTAAGCATCTGAAGGATCATATCCAATGCGCGATGTTTTTCCCCGCGCCGGGCATTGGCGTCGCAATGGCCGAGATCGGAGTCTCCGCGGGACCCGACGCCCTGCGCGCGCCAGCGGGACCCCTGCCGGCCGATCCCGCGGACGACGCCGGCCTTTCCCCCGAACTGGCCGGTCTGAAGGCTGAGGCCGAGCGCCGTGTCGGCGAATGGCTGGAGACTGGTTCCGGCCTGGCGTCGTCATCGCTCTATGACGGCATCGCCTTCTACTCGACCGGCCTTGGCGACCCGCACAGCCACGACGGCCAGATCGGCTTCATCCCTTGCGGCTATAACGAGGACCTGTTCGGTACACGACTGAACATCGATACGGCGGGCTATTTCGCCGATCCGGCCGCCAGCCTTGCGGCCGATCGCGAGAGCATCATCATGTTGGCCAATCCGGTCCTGCCGCATAGCGAAGGCGAGCTGGTGATCGAAAGCGCTGATCCGGCCACGCCGCCTGCGATCCACATGAACTATTTCGGTGACCCCTATGACCTCAAGGTGATGGTCGCGGTCATGCGGCGCTCCATCGACATCGTAGAAAGTTGGCCCGGCCCGCAGAAACCCGGCCCGCTCAACGTGCCGCCCCTCCTGGCCAAGAAGCACGGCTATACGCCCGGCGCTAAACTCAGCGACGCGCTGCTTGAGAACATGGCGCTACACTATGCGACTACGGTCTATCACCTATCGTGTACCTGCCGCATCGGCGACGTCGTCGATCCTCGGCTGCGCGTTTTCGGCGTCAAAGACCTGCGTGTTGCCGACGCCAGCGTCATGCCCGAGATCGTCAGCGGCAACACCAACGCCGCCTCGATCATGATCGGGGAGAAGGCTGCCGAAATGATCGCTCGCGACCATGGTGTGAAGCTTCATAGCTTTATCGACTCCTTGTGAAACCAGGCCGTCAAATGGCTTGGGGCGCGGCGAAGGGCCGTTGTCCATTCACCATTGACTCTCACAAGGTTGGTTTCGGGGACATCGTCACGTTCCCTTACGCCCGAGTAGGCGACGAGCATTGTGGTTCTCGTTTTGTCTCACCTAACGCCGCCCGCGTGACAAACCCTGGGGTGACCCCGCATATGGCTCATCGGCCGAATCCTCCGTGAATGGCTCTACCCCGCTATGATCACGCGTGGACCGGCGCGGGGGCCGCCGATACCATCGAGCGGCGCCGCCCCCAGGGACACCGGGTAGGTTTCAGGAGAAGTTGGTGGATGCGCGCGCTTCCCGAGCCTCCCGCAGGATTTCCACAGCTTCCTTGACCACGTAGACGCCGATCGCTGCTCCCACGATGAGGTCAATATACCGAAATCCGGTCAGCCAAATCCCGACACCGGAAAGGATGACTCCGATGTTGGCCACGACATCGATGCGGGTGAATATCCAGGTGGCGTTCAGGTGGACCCCGCCACCGCGCACCTTGTCAAGCATCCTCAGCACCGTGGCATTGATGATCAGGGAGACGGTCGCCACAGCAATCATGATTGTGCCCTCGGGTGAGCTGCCGGTCAGGCCGCGCCGGGCGGCGTCTCCGAGCACGCCAACACCCAGAGCCAACAGCACCACCCCGCTCAAACTCGCAGCGCGTGCCTTGAACTGCGCGTCACGGCGAACCGCCGCGAGCGCAATGGCGTAGGCTGTCGCATCTGCCAGCATATCGAGCGAATCGGCGATGAGGCCGCTCGATTGGGCGATCATGCCGGCGGCGAGGCCGACGACAAACATAGTCGCGTTCAGCCCAAAGGCAACACGAAGTACGCGCTGTTCGGCCGCAGTCTTCGCCTCGCCCGCCTCACAGCCACAATCGCTCATGCGCAACTCCTTCCATAGGGCCGTTGACACACCCCATAGCGGCCGGCGGATCAAGCACTTTCGTGCGCGTCGCCGTCGTCTATCAGTTCGTGAACAATCCGGCTCATAACCGCGGCCCCGGCCCGGTGTTGATCTTCGCCGCGAGGCCGCAAGCGGAATTCTCGGGGCAATTCCGGGACGTCACGTTGGCTGAGACGCAAATCATTGCCATATCCGTGACCCGCTTCTTTCGAGGGCTCATCGAACATCGGGCGCGCACCAAAGGGCTGATCATCTTGGCGCGGCGGTTGTTTGACTCGGTGCGGAAATGCGATAGACCTGCCGTTGATGCGCTTCCTATTCGCTCTTTTGGCCGTCATGGCCCTGCTCATCAGCCCGGTAACGCCGGCCCAGGCTGCGTGCGACCATCAGGCGTCCAGCGTGATATCCGGCATGAACATGACCTCAATGCCGACCATGAATGTCGCCGTTGACAAGGCATCAGGCCGCGATCCGTGCTGCGATCATTCTGCCGAACACAACAAGATGACCGATTCTGGCTGCGCTCAAGCCTGTGCGGCGGCTTGCGCCGTCGTCGTGGCCTTGGCGCCTCCGTTCACGACGGTCGCACTAACGTCCGTCCAAACCGAGGCTCCGACCTTGCGTTCGGCGTATCCGCACCCCTTCGAGCCCCAAGGGCTCAAACGACCTCCAAAATCGATGGGCTAAAGCCGTCGGCCTTTTAGGCCACGGCTTTTGAGCTCGCGTTCGCGTCCGACGGGTTGGCCAACAGCCAAGACCCGTCGTCGGCGCCGCGCGATGCGTCTCGCCTGCGGCACGGCGCCGAAGGTCCCCCATCGAATTGAAGGACAACTCACAATGACTCGTTACAATCTAGCCGCCGGCGTCGCCGGGTCTCTCTTTGTGCTGCTCGCGGGCGGCGCCCTTGCCGCCGCGACGTCCGCCCCTCTTGGCGAACGTCTCCGGTGTCTATTGGCCCACGCCCCCTCCAATCCACATCACGTCGTTACAATCTGCGATGGGCGCACGCCGCAGGCTCAAGCTCGGCTCAGGGCGGCCAATTGCGATCCCGCCATGATGAGCGATTCGGCCATGAGGGCTCAGTGCTTGGCCATGATGAGCGAGCATCCGACCGACGATCCGAAAGTCGGCTCGATCGGTTGATTGGCGACGGACCTCGCGGCTCGACTATCTTGCGGCGCGAGGACGCGGAGGCGCCGACGGAGCAGCGATAGCGTTCCGCTGGCGCTTTCCAGCCTTCACATTCAAAACATCCCGGAGCTCGGTTGTCCGGAGGGAATGTTTTTATGCGCTCGATTTGTCTATTTGCCGTTTTTGTCATGGTCGGCGGCGCGGCTCAGGCCGCACCCTTGACCTATGAGGCGGCCCTGAAGTTGGCCAACGAGACGGCGCCTAGCCTCCAAGCCAGGATCGCCGATGTTCGCGCCGCCCGATCTTCGGCAATCGCCGCCGGTCGCCTGCCGGACCCGAAGTTGGCGCTCGGCGTGGAGGGGTTCCCGATATCGGGCCCGTTCGCCGGACGCCCGGGCTCTGACGATTTCAGCGACGTGCGCGTGGGTGTGATGCAGGATGTGCCGAATGGCGCCAAGCGACGGGCGGCGCGGGAGCGCGCGTCGGCCGATATCGGGGCGGCGGAGGTTGGCCAGACTGCCGAAGCCCGCAATGTCCGCCTAAATGCCGCGCTCGCCTGGGTCGACCTCTACTATGCCGAACGACGACTGGCCACGCTCGAAGAGATCGCGCGCTCGCTCACGCCGCTGCATGACACGGCGGCGTCGCGGCTCGCATCCGGCGCCGCGCGGCCCGGTGAGGCATTGCAGCCCGAACAGTGGATTGCCGCCCTGGCCGATCGACATTCGGCACTGGTGGCGGAAATCGGCAAGGCGCGCGCCGAGATGACCCGATGGACCGGGGAAAGCGCCCCGGAGGTATCTGGCGCACCGCCTGACTACACTGTTGATCCGGTTGCTCTTCGCACTGGCCTCGACGCCCTACCCGCCTTGACCGCCTATGACGCCCTGGGCCGCCAGGCCGACGCCGACACTGACCTCGCCAAAGCGGAAAAGCACCCTGACTGGAGTTGGGAGCTGGCCTACCAGCACAGAGCCCCGAGATTCGGCGATATGGTGATGGTGCAGGCGACCGTCAGCCTGCCGCTATTCGGCTCGACCCGGCAGGACCCGATCATTTCCGCCCGCACCGAAACCGCCGGGCGCGTCCGCATCGAGCGTGAGGCGGCGCGCCGCGAATTGCTGGCGGCGCTGGACGCCAGTCTCGCCGATCACGCCATGCACCATGAACTGTTGGCCCGCGCCAGCGACATACTCGTACCGCTGGCCAAACAGAGAGCCGATCTTGAGACCGCGAGTTACGCCGCCGGAACGGCGAACCTCTCCGATGTGCTCGGCGCCCTTCTGGCGCTGGCTGAAGCTCGGACAGCTGTCATCGATCGCAAGGCCGACGTCGAGCGGGACGCCGTCCGCATTAACCTGACCTATGGAAGAGACGCCCAATGACCCCGTCATCTTCATCGCGCGCGCGGATCATCATTGGAGCCGCCGCCATCGCGCTCATCGGAGTGGGTGCCGGATTCGGACTGGCGAAGCTCGGAACGCCAGGAACAGCGGCAAGCGCCGGCGCGACGGCAACTCCGGCCGGCCGCAAGGTTCTTTATTGGTACGACCCGATGGTCCCCGCCCAACGCTACGAGCATCCGGGCAAGTCACCCATGGGAATGGAGATGGTTCCCCGCTACGCCGAGGGCGGCGTCCCGGTCGGGGAAAGCTCGGGTGTCAGCATCGACCCGGCCGCCCAGCAGAATCTCGGCATCAGGCTCGCCACCGTGCGGCGCGGCGACCTCGCCTCGACGGTCGACGCCGTGGGGGTCATCGACTTCAACCAGCGCGACGTGGCCATCGTCCAGGCCCGATCGGCGGGCTTTGTAGAGCGGGTCTACGGCCGGGCGCCGGGTGACGTGGTCCGTGCCGGCGCACCGATCGCTGATCTGCTGATCCCCGCCTGGGGCGGCGCGCAAGGGGAATTCCTGGCGGTCAAGCGCACGGGCGATCCAGCACTCATCGCTGCCGCGCGCCAGAGGCTGCGCCTGCTGGGTATGTCCGACGCGCTGATTTCGGCGGTGGAGCGCGGCGGTACGCCACGCAATACCGTCACCATCTCCACGCCCGTCGGCGGCGCAGTCCAGACGCTAGATGTGCGCCAAGGGATGAGCGTGAACGCCGGCCAGACACTGGCCCAGGTTTCGGGCCTTGCCACCGTCTGGCTCAACGCGGCCTTACCGGAAGCTCAGGCCGGCCTGGTTCGCGTTGGCGATCAGGCTCGCGTCGATATCGCCGGCTTTGCCGGCGAACCCTTCAACGGTCGGGTGACCGCCATTCTGCCCACGGCCCAGGCCGAGAGCCGCACCCTGACGGTGCGGGTGGAACTCCCCAACCGCGGGGCTCGGCTGCGACCGGGCATGTTTGCAACCGCGCACATCGGCGGCCAAGCCGAACTTATGCTCCTGGCGCCATCCGAGGCGGTGATCCGGACCGGCAAGCGCAATCTGGTGATGGTCGCGGTCGCCAGCGGTCGCTATCAACCCGTGGAGGTCAAGGTCGGGCGCCAGGCGGGCGATGAGACCCAGATCCTGGCTGGATTGATCGAAGGTCAGAGAGTCGTCGCCTCGGGCCAGTTCCTGCTCGATTCCGAGGCCAGCCTGTCGGGCATCGACGCCACGCCCATCACCGGGGCGCCCGCAACCCGGCCGATGGTGGCGAAACCCGCCCTGGCGGAGACCCGCGGACGGATCGAAGCTCTTTCGGGCGATTCGATCACGCTCTCGCACGAGGCGGTGCCTTCGATCGGCTGGCCAGCGATGACCATGACCTTCAGGCTGGCTTCCCCCGACCTCGTCAAGGGCCGCAAGGTCGGCGACCATGTCGCCTTCGCCTTCGAGCCACGACCCGACGGCCCGGTGATACGCCGACTTGCGCCCGAGGCAGGGCGATGATCGCCGCCCTCATCCGCGCGTCGGTCAAGAACCGCTTCTTCGTCATTCTGGCGGCGCTGGCGCTCCTGGCGGTGGGCGTCTGGGCGGTCAAGAACACGGCTCTCGACGCCCTACCGGACCTCTCCGACGTCCAGGTGATCATCCGTACGCCCGATCCCGGTCAGGCACCGCGTTTGGTTGAGGATCAGGTCACCTATCCCCTCGCCACGACCATGCTCTCGGTCCCAGGCGCCAAGACCGTGCGCGGCTACTCCTTCTTCGGCGACAGCTTCGTCTATGTGCTCTTCAAGGACGGAACCGACCTTTATTGGGCCCGCTCGCGGGTCCTGGAGTATCTCTCTCAGGTCCAAAGCCGACTGCCAGCCGGCGTGCGGCCGGCGCTTGGACCCGACGCGACGGGCGTGGGCTGGGTTTACGAATACGCCCTGGTTGATCGAACCGGCCGGCATGACCTCAGCCAACTGCGCGGCACCCAGGACTGGTTCCTCCGCTATGAACTGAAAACCGTCCCCGGCGTTGCCGAGGTCGCCAGCATCGGCGGCATGGTCCGCGAATATCAGGTCGTCCTCGACCCGCAGAAGTTGGCTGCCTATGGCGTCACCCAACAGGCGGTCACCGATGCGCTGCAACGCGCCAACCAGGAGACCGGCGGCTCGGTCGTGGAGATGGCCGAAGCCGAATACCTGGTCCGCGCCAACGGCTATTTGAAGACGCTCGACGACTTCCGCGCCGTGCCGGTCAAGACGGCGGCGGGCGGCGTTCCCGTCGTCCTTGGCGATCTCGCCACGGTCCAGATCGGGCCCGAGCTGCGCCAGGGCGTTTCCGAACTGAACGGCCAGGGCGAGGTCGCCGGGGGCGTGATCATCATGCGTTCGGGCGAGAATGCGCGGGCCGTCATCATCGCGGCGAAGGAAAAGCTCTCCCAGTTGAAGGCAAGCCTGCCGCCGGGCGTCGAGATCGTGCCCACCTACGATCGCTCCGAGCTGATCGCCCGATCGGTCGATAATCTCACCCACAAGCTCATCGAGGAGTTCGTGGTCGTCGCCCTGGTGTGCGCCATCTTCCTGTGGCATGTGCGCTCGGCCGTGGTGGCCATCGTCACCCTGCCGCTGGGCATCCTCATCGCCCTGATCGTCATGCATGCGCAGGGGGTCAACGCCAACATCATGTCGCTGAGCGGCATCGCCATCGCCATCGGGGCCATGGTCGACGCCGCCGTGGTGATGATCGAGAACGCCCACAAGCAGCTCGAGCATTGGCGCGACGACCATCCCGATCAGCCCCTGGAGGGAGAAGAGCGCTGGCGGGTGATCACCGAGGCCGCCGCGCAGGTGGGACCGGCCCTTTTTGTCAGCCTGCTGATCATCACCTTTTCCTTCATCCCGGTCTTCACCTTGCAGGGCCAGGAGGGCCGGCTGTTTTCGCCGCTGGCCTTCACCAAAACCTACGCCATGGCCGGCGCGGCGATTTTGTCGGTGACTCTCGTTCCGGTTCTCATGGGCTACCTGATCCGCGGGCGCCTGCCGGCGGAGACGGCCAATCCGCTGAACCGTTGGCTGGCCGCCGCCTATCGGCCCGCCATCGCCTGGGTGATCGCCCGCCCCAGGCTCACCCTCGCCCTGGCCGCCCTCATCTTCGCCACGACCGCCTGGCCGCTATTGCAACTGGGCGGCGAGTTCATGCCGGCCATGGACGAGGGCGATCTGCTCTACATGCCATCGGCATTGCCAGGACTCTCAATCGCCAAGGCTGGCGAACTGCTGCAGCAGACCGACCGGTTGATCAAGACTGTGCCGGAGGTGAAGAGCGTGTTCGGCAAGGCCGGGCGCGCCGACACCGCCACCGATCCCAACGCCACCGAGATGTTCGAGACCACCATCCAGTTCAAGCCCAAAGCTGAGTGGCGGCGCGGGATGACCATGAAGAAGCTGCGCGACGAGCTGGATTCCGTCGTGAAGATTCCAGGGCTCTCCAACGTGTGGATTCCGCCGATCCGTAATCGTATCGACATGCTGGCGACCGGCATAAAGACCCCGATCGGGGTCAAGGTCTCGGGTGAGAACCTTGCCGACCTCGACGCGGTCGCCCGCCAGATCGAGGGCGTGGCCAAGAAGGTCCCCGGCGTGAGCTCGGCCCTGGCTGAGCGGCTCACCGGCGGTCGCTATATCGACGTCAACATCGATCGCGCCGCCGCCGCCCGTTACGGTCTCAACATCGCCGACGTCCAGTCCATCGTCTCCGGCGCCATCGGCGGCGAGGAAGTCGGTCAGACGGTCGAAGGCCTGGCGCGATACCCGATCAACGTGCGCTACCCGCGTGAAGTACGGGACAATCTCGAAGCTCTGCGGGCCCTTCCCGTCCTCACCCCCTCCATGCAACAAATCACCTTGGGCACGGTCGCCAACATCCGCATCGACGACGGGCCGCCGATGCTAAAGACCGAGGACAGCCGACCCACCACCTGGGTCTATGTCGACGTGAACGGTCGCGATCTCGTCGCCGTGGTGGGAGACCTCCAAAAGGCGGTGACGCGCGAGGTAAAGCTGCCTCCCGGCGTGAGCATCGTCTATTCGGGCCAGTTCGAATATCTTCAGCGGGCGGTGGCGCGCCTGGAATTGGTCGTCCCGGCGACCCTCGTGATCATCTTCGTCCTTCTCTACATCACCTTTGGCCGGTTCGACGAAGCGGCTCTGATCATGCTCACCCTGCCCTTTGCCCTCACGGGCGCGATCTGGGCGCTATATCTCCTGGGCTACGCCCAGTCGGTGGCCACCGGCGTGGGGATGATCGCGCTGGCCGGCGTGTCGGCCGAGTTCGGCGTGGTTATGTTGATCTACCTCAAGCACGCCTTGGCCGAGCACACGCCCAAGGGCGGCCAGCCGTCCCCCGAGGCGGTGGAGGCCGCCGTTCACGACGGAGCGGTCCTTCGCGTGCGTCCTCTGGCCATGACCGTGGCGGTGATCCTCGCCGGCCTCGTCCCGATCGTCTTTGGTCATGGGGCCGGCGCGGAAGTGATGAGCCGCATCGCCGCCCCGATGATTGGCGGCATGATCACTGCGCCGCTGCTCTCCATGCTCGTCGTGCCCGCCGGCTTTCTGCTCCTGCGGCGACGGCGCCCCAGTTCAACCCCAGCCTCTCAACCCTGAAGGAGTTTATTATGAGAGTTCTCGCCTACGCCCTGATGGGCGCTCTGACCTTCGCTGCGGCCAATGCGGCGATGGCCGACGACATGTCAAACATGAAAGGTATGGCCATGCCCGGCGCACCCGCCGCCAAACACGGCGCGGGTGTTGGCGTGATCAAAGCGATCGATACCAAGAGAGGCACACTGACCATCCAGCACGGTCCCATCCCGGGTGTCTCCTGGCCAGCGATGACCATGACCTTCAAGGCCACGCCTCCGGCATTGCTGACGGGTTTGAAAGTCGGCCAGACCATCGGTTTCGACGCGACCGTTCGCGGCATGTCGGCTGACGTGACCGCCGTCAGGCCGAAGTAGGGCCGCTCTCCTAACGCTCCCACTCCGAAGCCTCTCCCCTGGCGCGGTGGAGTCGCCCAGTTTCCGTGTAGATTGGGCACGGAAACTGAGATTGGAGAAATGGGGACAAGTCTCAGTGGAGAGAGCGGATGTCCAAGACAGCACGACGGAGCTTCAGCGGCGAGTTCAAGCTGAAAGCGATTGAGCGGATGGCCGTAGGGGAGAACATCGTAGCTCTGGCCAGGGAACTGAATATCAAGCGCCCCCTCCTCTATCATTGGCAAAAGGTGTTTTTGGCGGGGGGTGCGGAGGCCTTGCATGGCCGGAGTGATCGACCGACCAGGGACCTTCAGGAAAATTCTCGATGGCGAAAGCCAATGTCTGCGGTAGGAATCCCAAGGAGCTTCAGCCAGGAATTCAAATTGAAGGTAATCGAGCGGATGGACGCGCGGGAGAGCGTCTTCGATCTAGCCTGTGAGCTAAAGATCAGGCCGAAGCTCCTCTATCGCTGGCGAGACACATTTCGGTCGGGGGGCGCGGAAGCTTTGCGGAGCAAGGGGGGGCGGCCGAGGAAGGCTAAGCCATTGGTTGTGCCGCCGACGCGGGCTTCGGCCAAGAAAGTCGCTCCGGCCCAGTCGCACCGGGTCGAGGGGTTCACGGATGCGGGGCGCCGGCGAACTCGGCGTTACTGGAACTCAATGGTCAAAGCATGGATCGTCACAGAGAGTTACGCCACGTCGATCGGCGAGGTAGCCGAGCAATATGATCTATTGAAGTCGCAGGTTTCACGTTGGCGTAGTGAAGCGAGGCGCGCGGTGACCGCGCCATCGGGAGCCGTTAGTAATACCTGGCGAGAGTGATACTGCGCTTTTCGTCATCCGCGACGGTGAGCGTGATCGCGCGACCGGGCGGTCCATAGCGCCATTGAGCCCGTGCGCTTGCCTGATAGTTCGCGGCAATCAACCGCTCCTGCACAGCCAGGATTTCATCTCCGGACGCCACTGCTCGATTTTTAGGCGTCCCCGTTTATCGCGATGCACAATTTTTGACCTGCGCGGGTGTGCGAGGCGATGCAACGAATTTTACTCTCGACGAGGTGGCGGGTTTGCGTGTCCCAGATCGCGTTAGGCTTTCCGCCGCACCACGCCAAAGCTCGAAAAGCCGCGCGTGCACACCTACGAGGGGATAAACATGGGATTTCGGATCACGTCGTTGCTAGCGACCACGACCGCGCTTGTGCTTTTCGGCGCGGGGACCGCCTGGGCGGATGACCAGCCGGCGGCGGCTCCGGCCCCCGCCGCCGCGCCTGCGCCGCCCGCCTCATGGGCGAGCACCGTCAAGGTGTCAGGCCACGTCGAGGCCGGTCTCATGTTTAACGGCGCCGACCCCGCCAACGGGATCAATTTCGGCCATTTGTTCACTGACAAGGCCAATACGCCGATCCTCAATCAGGTGGTCCTGACGGCGGAGCGCGATCTGGACCCCAAAGCCACGGGTGTGGACTTCGGCTTCAAGGTGCAGGGCATGTACGGATCGGACTCCCGGTTCACGCACTTTATCGGCGAACTGGATCGCTCGCCCACCACGCGCAACCAGTTCGACATTGTCGAAGCCAATGTGCAGGCCCATTTGCCGATCTTGACCAAGGGCGGCATCGATGTGAAAGCCGGACAATTCGTCACCCTGCTCGGTCAGGAAGTCATCGATTCAACCGGGAATTTCTTTTACTCGCACAGCTATGATTTCTTGTTCGGTATCCCGTTCAAGCATACGGGCGTCTTGACCACGACCCACGTCAACCCGGTCTTGGACATCTATGCCGGCTATACCACCGGGGTGAACACCACCCTGGGTTCGGGCGGCGGCGACAACGACGGACAATTCCACTTTCTGGGTGGTTTTGGACTCAACCTGAACAAGCTGACGGTCCTGGCCTTTACCCACATCGGTCCTGAAAACCCCTATGGATCGCTCGGCCCCGGCGTGAATGTGCACAAGAAGCTACGGTATCTGAACGATGTGTTGTTCACCTACAAGGTAAACGACAAACTGACCTCGGTCACTGAGTTCAACTACATCCGCGACGACGGCTTCAACGCCACCGGCGGCGGCGTGGTGCAGTATTTCACCTACGCGATCAACGCCCAGACGTCCGTCGGGCTTCGAGCCGAAGTCTGGCGCGATGCGGAGGGCTTCTACGTCGCGGCCTTTCCGGGAAATCTCGATTACATCAATGCCGAAACCGGCCGCCCCAACACCTCGTACGGCGCGGGTCCGACCACCTACGGCGCGATTACCCTGGGCTTGAATTTGAAGCCCGCACACCTGCCTAGGCTTATCGACGGTTTCACCATCCGGCCCGAGATCCGCTATGACCGCGCCCTGGCCGGCGGCACGCCGTTCAACGGCAATCCCGGCACGAGCAAGGATCAGTTCACTTTCGGCGTCGATCTGGTGGCGCCGATCAACTTCTAGTCGCCGCGTCTCCTTGTGTCCCTCCCCTGCGCCCGGTCTCGTTGAGATCGGGCGCTTTTCGAGGTGGCGTGGTGCAGGTGCAGACCGGCGTCGACCATCAGGCGCTCGCCGGTGATGTGACGGGCGGCGAGGGAAACAAGAAAGCCCGCGCCGCCGGCTTGCCGGCTCCTTCCCCGTGCTCCGCGGGTACCAGGTGATACGGCAGAGCGGTCGACGAGGTCGTAAAGGCCGGCGAAGCGGGCGCCGTCGCTACACTGGCAACGGCGCAGAAGACCACGATCAGCACTGGCGCCAGTCGCCAGGGGCGCAAGCGGGGCCGCCATTTCGATCATTGAGCAGGGTGGGGCGCCACAAGCTGCCCATCCGTGCCAAGACGCGGCCCGACGCCGCCGATGTCATCGACGGCCTCTTCGCGAAGAGTGCTGGCCGGGCGCGCCGTTTCCTCGCCGCGACCAAGGAGCTGCTCGATTGTTTGGGCGAACTCAACAACATCGCCATGGGCGCGCAACAAGGCCTTCCCGTAAAGTTGGCGCCAAAAGTGACGCTAAGGAAATGTATGTCTTTCAATGAGTTGCGCCGCCTCCTGGGCGCAATCTGTTGAATTATAACGATATTCAGCTTTTCCAAAGCAGCCGATCAAT
>JAYUBD010000071.1:0-2557 GCA_043740995.1 Caulobacteraceae bacterium
ATGGTCGATCCTCCCGTGGGTTGAGCCGGAAGCTCGCCGTTGGCAGACATCATTGCGCTTGTGCTGAGTCCGGACCCTCCCAACGGCTGCGTTGAGTCAAATCCAGGCGGGAAGGCCCCTACCCTGCCACCATCTCGCGATAAGAAATGTTAGACGCGAAATATCTGCCTTCCCCGAATAGAGATGTCGCCACGTAGCAATGTGCGCGGACCTGCGCGAGGAGGTCGAAGCTGCGAAGTATTCCAGAAAGCGGACATGAGCGGCATCGCCTGCGGCCTTGGCCACCGTGACGTTGCGGCTGGATCGCTGGGAGGCCGGCGCGCGGCATATGTAAACCGCCAATCCCTTGGAGTGAGCACAGCTAGTCCAAGCGTCCGAAATCGAGTAGGCGCACCGAACGGCACTGGAGGGCACTGTCAGACCAAAATGAATTATTAGGGTTTGGATGTGAAAAGGCAGACGGCCCGTCTCCTCGTTTGATCCCCGCGCGCTCTGTGCGCCCGGCCCGATGCCTCCAATCTGCAGCCCAACGGCGGAGAAAGCCGCCCCCGGCCTTTTGGTCTGACAATGCCCTTTTATCGTTAGAATGTCAGCATCGTGGGCGGACCTAGGCGAACGACTCGGTGATCGCCGCATAAACGAGGGTGCGCAAGTCTCTGCGTAGGGTGAGGCGGGCCTCGGCGCCGATGACCTGGGTCATGAACACCACGGCCAGCTCCTCCCTGGGGTCGATCCAGAAGGCGGTGGCGGCGGCGCCACCCCAGAAGTATTCGCCCAGCGTGCCCGGCAGGCGGGTCCTGGCGACATTGACGTTGACCCCGCAGCCGATGGAAAATCCGATCCCCGCGTAGCCCGCCTCGCTGAACAGGCCCGGCGGCGCCATGTCCTCCAACTCCCGCCCGCCCGGCAGGTGGTTGAGGCTGAACAAGGCCACAGTCTTTGGGCTGAGGATCTGCACTCCATCCAATGTCCCGCCGTGGAGCATCATCCTGCAAAAGCGCATATAGTCGTGGACGGTGGAGACCAGGCCGCCGCCGCCGGACTCCAGGGCGGGTGGGACTGCGTAGGTGCTCTTCTGGCCGTCGTCTTGGAGATCAAGGCCGCCGCCCTTCCTGGGCTGATAGCAGGAGGTGAAGCGGTCGAGCTTCTCGGGCGGGCAATGGAAGGCGGTGTCGGTCATGCCCAGCGGCCCGAACAGGCGGCTCTGCAGAAACTCGCCGAAGGAGAGGCCGGAGAGCTTCTGGACCAGATAGCCCATCACGTCGATGGAGACCGAATAGTTCCACGCCGTGCCAGGCGAGAACTCCAGCGGTAGTTTGGCGAGATCCTCGATGAAGGCGTCCAGGCCGCCGGGGGTCTGGAAATCGTTGATCTTGGCCTTGCGGTAGGCGGCGTCGACGCTGGTGCGCATCATGAAGCCATAGGTCAGGCCCGAGGTGTGGGTGACCAGGTCGACGACCTTCATCGGCCGCTCGGGGCGGGTGGTGATAAAGCTGGGTGGCGCATTGGCAAGCAGGGTTGGTACGCCGCTGGCGTAGACCCCGAGGTTCTTCCAGGCGGGGATATGGGTCGCGACATCGTCGTCGAGGCCGATCAGCCCTTCCTCGGCCAGCATCATCAGGGCCACCGCTGTAATCGGCTTGGTCATCGAATAGATACGGAAGATGGCATCCTCGCGCATCGCCTTGCCGCGCTCGAGGTCCATATGGCCGGCGATGCCGGTGTGGGCCAGTTCGCCGCGCCGGTAGACCTGGGTGATCAGCCCCGGGAGGTCGCCGCCATCGACGTAGCGGCGCTTCATCACGTCGTCGAGCCGCGCCAACCGCGCCGACGACAGCCCTAGAGATTCCAGTTTCGACATGCCATTCCGCTCCGCGTCCGTGGGCCTGGCCGGTGGCCCTGATGATTGCGCGGCTAGACGCCAGCCGGCCGGCTTCTTCAGACCTTTAATTCTCGAACGTCTCTTAGACGCCAACGCCGTACTGCCGCAGCGCTCAGGGGAACCCCAAGCCAGAATTTGCTTGGGAAACGTATTGCTGATTATCGAGGTTGGTGGAATAGGCCGTGAAGACCTTATCAGGCCAAGCTCACCAGAGGCTAAAGGACAGGCTGACAAGCCCTCGGCATGGCCAAATCCGACAACCCATTCCGCTGGTTTGACTCATCGCCGGAGGTAATCCGGCTGGTCGTGATGATGTACGTTCGTTATCCGCTGTCCCTGCGCAACGTCGAGGATCTGCTGTTCGAGCGTGGCATCGACATCTGCCATGAAACGGTGCGGCTGTGGTGGAGCCGGTTCGGTCCGATGTTTGCCGGTGAGATCCGCAGGAGCCGGGTTCAGCACACGCGCCAGTTCACCCACTGGAAGTGGCGCTTGGACGAGGTGTACGTGAAGATCAACGGTGAGATGCGCTACCTGTGCCGGGCCGAACCAATATCCCCGCCTTCAGCGGCTTTCTCTACCGATATCGAAACCTCGTCGAACGCTTCTTCAACAAGCTCAAACACTTCAGAGGCGTCGCAACCCGCTATGACAAACGAGCCGACAACTACCTCG
>JAYUBD010000072.1:0-8454 GCA_043740995.1 Caulobacteraceae bacterium
CCATGATCCGCTACGCCCTGGCCTGCGAGGCCGATCATCAATTTGAAGGCTGGTTCAGCGTCTCGTCCGACTTCGATGACCAGACGGCGCGCGGTCTGCTGACCTGCCCGGTGTGCGACTCGCGCGCGGTGCGCAAACAGATCATGTCGCCGTCCGTCGCCGGCGCCTCGAAACGCGAGGATGGCCCGGCGCCCCCCGCCGTGCGGGCGATGATGGTGGAGGCGATGAGCCAGATGCGTCGGCATGTGGAGACCAATTTCGACTATGTCGGCGACCGCTTCGCCCGCGAGGCGCGGGCCATCCACGAGGGCAAGTCCGAAGAGCGCGGCATCTATGGCGAAGCCACCCCCAAAGAGGTCAAGGCCCTGGTTGCCGACGGCGTCCCCATCGCCCCCCTGCCGCCAGAACCGCCGAAAAAGACCGAAGTGAATTAGCGGCGTGTCGTCAATGAATCCAAATGCCTGAGGCGGCGAGGCGCACGCCGGCGCCGAACCTTCGAACGCTTTTGGCATTGCGTTGCGATGGCGCGGAACTGCTTGAGTTTGGCGAAGGTCGGGGTCCCCCTGCCCCGATCAGCGACCTGTGTGCAGGGTTGTGACGCCTCGGAAATTCCTATGTCCAGAAGCGCGGCAAGCCCCACGACTGGCCCTGGTGGCGCTGTTCGCCGGCCTCGCCCCGATCACCGCCGAACCTTCAACCACGGATAGAGCCCATGCAAACCCGAAAACTTGGAAACACCGGCCTGATGATCGGGCCCTTGGTGCTTGGCAGCGTCAACTTCTCCTGGCTCACCGACGAGGCCGACAGCTGCGCGATCATGGACAAGGCGGCGGATCTCGGCGTCAATCTGATCGACACCGCCGACAACTATAATGCCGGCCAGAGCGAGGCCCTGATCGGGCGTTGGTTCGCGCAAGGCGGCGGGCGGCGCGAGAAGACCGTGCTGGCGACCAAGGTCTATTCCGCGCCGAATGAATGGGGGTCGAGCGATCCGGTCAAGCGCTCGGGAAGCTGGGTTGGCCCCAATCAGCGAGGGCTGTCCGCCAAACATATCCGCGAGGGGTGCGAGGCGAGCCTGAAGCGGCTGAACACCGACTATATCGACCTCTATCAGATGCACCACGTCGATCGGAACACGCGCTGGGAGGAAATCTGGCAGGCGATGGAGCTGCTCGTCCAGCAGGGCAAGGTGCTTTATGTCGGCAGCTCAAACTTCGCCGGCTGGCACATCGCCCAGGGCCAGGAACTGGCCCGGCGGCGCAACTTCCTCGGCCTAGCCTCCGAGCAGAGCGTCTATAATCTGCTGAAGCGCACTGTCGAGTTGGAGGTGATCCCCGCTTGCCGCGCCTACGACATGGCGTTCTTTCCCTACAGCCCGCTCGCCGCCGGCCAACTGGCCGGCAAACCGGTGGAGAACGAGCGCGGACGGCGCTCGTTTCTGGCGCAGTCGACGGCGGTCGACGCCTTCCAGACATTTTGCCAAACCATCGGCCAGACGCCCGCGGCTGTGGCGCTGGCCTGGCTGTCGCGACAACCCGGCGTCACCGCGCCGATCATCGGCCCGCGCACCATGGCCCAGTTCGAAGCCAGCCTGGCCGCCCTCGATGTCGAACTGAGCGCGGCGGACCTGAGCCGGCTTGATGAGTTGTTTCCAGGACCCGGCGGCGCGGCGCCGGAAGCCTATGCCTGGTGACGGCGATCTACCCCAGGCTAGCTGAGCCTTTGGGCTTCCAGCCAGCGCTCTTGCCCCCCAGGGCGGCGGGCCAGAGCGCTGGCTGGAACGACCGTCGTGTGATGATATGGCGGATATTCACAGCCGGAGTGTCTCGCGATGGACGGCCAGCACCTTATCTATTTTACTGATCCCATGTGTTCCTGGTGTTACGGCTTCTCGCCGGTGATCGAGGCCGTGCGCGAAGTCTGGGGGACGCCGGTGCGCGTGGTGCTGGGTGGCTTGCGACCGGGAACCACGGAGGCGATGACCCCGGCCGCCCGGGCGACTGTGCGCGGGCATTGGATGCACGTGACCGAGGCGTCCGGCCAGAGCTTCGGCGTCGGCGCCTTCGACCAGGACGGCTTCGTCTATGACAGCGATCCGGCGGCCCGCGCCGTCGTCCTGGCGCGGCGGAGCGGCAGGGCGCTCGACTATCTGCGCGCCGTGCATCTGGCTTTCTATGCCGAGGGCAGGGACGTCACGGCGTGGCATGTCCTGGCGGACGTCGCCCATGAAATCGGCCTGGACCGCCCCGCCTTTCTGGCCGCCTTGGAGGGCGAGGATCTGAAGCAGGAGACCTGGGGCGACTACGCCATTTCCAGGGGGGCCGGCGTCACCGGCTTTCCGACCCTGATCGCCGGCCCGCGGGCGGACGGGACTTATATCGCCCTCACTCGCGGCTTTCAGTCGGCCCGTGATCTGATGCCGGTGATCGCCCAATGGGTGGCGACCGTCGCGGTCGCCGAGGTGGAGGGGTGAGCGACGTCGAACTGGGCGTCATCGAGGGCTATTACGGCCGCCCCTGGTCCTGGACTGAGCGCGCGGCGACGATCGCCCTGCTCGCGCCGAAGGGATTCCGATTTTACATCTATGCCCCGAAAGCCGACACCTATCTTCGTCGGCGTTGGCGTGAGGACCATCCCGCCGAGACCCGCGCCGCCCTGAAGGCGTTGGCCGCTGACTGCGCCGCCCTGGGGGTTCAGTTCGGGGTGGGCCTGAGCCCCTTCGAACTCTATCGAGACTTCAACGCCGCAGCCAAGGCTGATCTTGCGCGTAAGCTTGCCGGCCTCGACGAGATCGGCGTCGAGTGCCTGGCCATCCTGTTCGACGACATGCGCGGCGATCTGCCGGAACTGGCCCACAGCCAGGTGGAAATACTGCATTGGATCCGCCGGCGCACCCGCGCTCGACGCATGGTCGCCTGTCCCACCTATTACAGCGATGATCCGATGCTCGACCGTGTGTTCGGCGCCCGGCCCGACCGTTATCTGGAGGACTTCGGCGCCGCCCTCGATCCGGCCATTGACGTGTTCTGGACGGGGACCGAAGTGTGTTCGCGGGAATATCAGCCGGGCAGCCTGGACAGGGTGGCGGCCCAACTGCGCCGCAAGCCGCTGCTGTGGGACAATTATCCGGTCAATGACAGCCCAAGCATGACCCAGGCGCTGCACATTCGGGGTTTTACCGGACGTCCGGCCTCGATCGGTCCGCATATCCGCGGCCATGCCGTAAATCCGGCCCTGCAGCCGGTACTCAGCCGCATTCCCGCCCTGACCCTCGCCGACAGCTATCGGCTGGGCGAGGCCTATGACTATGGCGAGGCATTCGTCAATGCGGCCCGGGCTGTGCTCGGCCCCGATCTGGCGGATATGGTGCGCGGCCATCTGCCATTGTTGCAAGACACCGGCCTGGACCGGCTGGGTGAACGCGCGAGCCGTTTGCGCGCCCGCTATGCCGACATCGACCATCCCGCCGCGCGGGAAATCGTCGGCTGGCTTGACGGCGCCTATGCTTTCACGCCGGAAGATTTGGCGGAAACCTGACCGGCTTGGCGGGATCGAAGCCCTTACGGTTCTGGGATCTGGCGCTCTATGCGGTGGCCATGACCCTCTCGATCCGCTGGATCGCCACCGCGGCGGCGGCGGGGCCTGTTTCGTTGGTGCTCTGGGTCCTGGCCATGGTCGGCTTTATGGGGCCGCTGGTGATCGCCACCGCGGAGTTGACCACGCGCTTCGCGGGCGATGGCGGTATCTATGGCTGGACGCGACAGACTCTCGGACCGTTCGCCGGCTTCATCTGCGCGTGGCTCTATTGGACCTGCAACCTGCCGTTCTTTTCGGGAATTCTCTATTTCATCGTCGCCGCCCTGGCGGCGGCGGGTGGGCCGGCTGCCCAGGCACTCGCCGCCAATCCGGTAGTCTTTGTCATTGCGGCGCTGGGCCTGGCCGTCGCGGTCAGCGGCCTGCATCTGGCCGGGCTGGGTGCGGGGAAATGGTTGGCTAATTTCGGGGCGGGGGCGGGATGCGCGCTGCTGGGGCTGTTGGTGATCGCCGGCGGCCTCCTGGCTGTTCGGCATGGGCCGGCCACGGATCTGTCGATGGCTTACCTTTCGGCGCCGATTAATGCGGACGGCGCGGCCCTGTGGTCGACCATGGTTTTCGCGTTCGGCGGTCCCGAAGCGCTCGCCCTGTTGCGGGGTGATGTAAAGGGCGGAACCCGGCAGATTCTTCGGGTGCTGATCGTGGTGGGGCTGATCCTGGCCGTCGCCTACAGCCTGGGCACTCTGGCGATGCTCAGCATTCTGCGGCCTTCGGAAATCTCACGTCTATCGGGCGTGCCGGACGCCATCCGCCTTGGCCTTGGCCGGCTGGGATTGGCGCCGCTGGCCCCCGCCGCCCTGATCCTGCTCGCCCTGTCCATGTTGGGGGGGTACAGCGCCTGGTTCGGCGTGGCGGCCCGCCTGCCGTTCGCCGTGGGCGTGGATCGCTACCTGCCTCGCCAATTTGCCTGGCGGCATCCCCGCACCGGCGCGCCCGTCGCCGCCGTCCTCACTCAAACAATCGCCGTGTTTATTCTCATTCTGCTGGGCCAGGCCGGCGCCACGGTCAGGGCGGCCTATGATTTTCTGGTTTCGATGAGCGTGCTCTCCTACACCCTGCCATTCCTCTTTTTGTTCATCGTTTATATGAAGGTTCAGGATCGCCCGCCGCCCGCCGACGGATGGTCGCCGGGCGGGACGCGGCTGGCCAGGGTGATTGGCGGCATCGGCCTGTTGGTCACCCTCACCGCCGTCGCCTGCACTCTGGTTCCCGGCGGCGAAGCGCCGGACAAGATGGCGGCGCTCGCCAAACTTCTGCTCGCTTCGGGTGTGTTGATCGCGTGCGGGGTCTTGGCATGGGTGTTGGCCCGGCGTCGGGCGGGTTAGGCCGTCCCGCTCAGGCGCGGGAAGGAGGGACGCGGCCCAACCTCGTCCGCCACGCCTTAACCGAGAAAGCCGAACAATTTCCGCAGGCGCAGGGTGACGTGCTGCATGTGCTTGCCGACTGTGAACGCGGCGTCGGCGAAGCGGGGACCCTTCGCGTGCAGGGGCGCGTCGTTGGAAAAGCCGATCCGTTCCTTGGGGATGCCCAGCAGGTTTTGGTGGACGACGCCCTGGTCGGTTTCATCCTGGAACGCCTGAACGGCATATTCGCCTGGGGGCACTTCGGCGATCTTGACCACGGTCGAGCCGACCGTGGCCATAGCCACGCCCTGATAGGGACAGGTCTTGGTGAGGAAGGTGGTCCGCGTGCAAAGTTCAACGCGGACATGGCCGCGCGCCGCGGCGACACCGGTGACGGCGATCTCCACGGATCCCGCGACGGCGGCCGATGCCGACAGGATGAACGCCATGCCGATCAATGCCGCGCTCAGGCCGTGAGCGGGGCCGGTCGATTGCGCGCGTGCTATATTGACCCTCGCGGTCATACGAAATCCTTCGGTGAGTCACAGCGTCACCAGGAAGCGCCGCATAGCCGACACGCGATATGGGGTCAAACCACGCGAACGGAAAGAGGCTGAAAACCGCGCAGGTGTATTTCAATTGCATCAGTCGCGATCGTGGTCCATCGCGCCATTCGCTGAATGGATAAAGGTCGTCGCGGATGAAACCATTTTTGGCCAAGGGGGCGCCGGCGATCCTGTTCGTCCTGGCCGGCCTCGTCCTCGCGACCCGTATCGCCGCGGCGCCGGTGGCCTGGGTGCAGATGGTGGCGGGGGGCGCCGAAGCGAGACTGGTGACCGACGGCCCGTGCCCAACCCTGCGCGTAAACGGCGTCGCGACCCCGATGCACGAGCGCGCGGCGCAGACCGAAGCCTACGCCAATCGGATCTGCGCGGCGGCGCTGCCGCTGGCGACGCGGCGGATCAGGTTGGACGGTCAGGCCCTGCCGGCCCCCAAGGCCCGCCCCAATCGCCTGGTCATTCTGGGCGATTCCGGCTGCCGGCTGAAGAATGCGGTGATCCAGCATTGCAATGATCCGACCGCCTGGCCGTTTGCGCGCGTCGCCGCTCTGGCGGCGAGCCACAAGCCCGATCTGATCATTCATGTGGGCGACTACTATTATCGCGAGACACCATGCCCGGTAGTCGAGCCCACCTGCGCCGGCAGCCCGTACGGAGACCGATGGCCGACCTGGAAGGCGGAGCTGTTTGATCCTGCGGCGCCGTTGCTGGCCGCCGCGCCCTGGGTGTTCGTGCGGGGCAATCATGAGGATTGCAAGCGAGGCGGGGCCGGGTGGTTTCGCATGCTGGATGCCGCGCCCGCGCCCAGAATCTGCCCGGCGGAGAGCGCCACCTTCTTGGTCAGGCTAGGTGGCGTCCGCCTGTTCATCGTCGATAGCGCCGACACGGAAGACCTTACCGCGCCGCGACCCCAGATTCAGGCCTTCGCCGCCCGGCTCAAAGGGCTTGCGGCCGATCACGGCGCGCGGGACGCCTGGATTGTCACCCACCGACCGATCTGGGACACTGCGCGGCTTGGCGATATTTTGCTCGACGGTCACGTCAACGCGACGGAGCGCGCGGCGGTCAGGGACATCGACCTGACGCGCGCGCAATTGGTGCTGTCCGGCCATGTCCATAATTTTACCAGTCTGAGCTTTGGCGAGGCGCGACCGCCGCAGATGATCGTCGGCACCGGGGGCGATCTGCTTGATCTCGACGATACGTCGCCGCCGGCGACCGGCACGCCCAGGGTCGACGGCCTCCAGTCCCGGGCTTTCACCATGGGACGCTTCGGGTATTTTCTGCTGGACCGGTCGGGCGCGGATTGGGTGGGCGCCTTCCACGACCTGAAGGACAGGGTCGCCGCCATCTGTCGCCTGCACGGGCGCGCCCTGACCTGCCGCGCGCCCACTCGCCCGTTTTGAGCGTGACGAACTGAATCCGCAGTTTCTTGCGCCTAAAGTCCTATACGCCGAGGGGCGCACCCTTCACCATCGGCGGTGGGGCGCAACGACCGGCCCGGGCCTGAACCACAAACAGCAGGGCGCGGGAATGCGCGAATGCGTTGTGCTCAGCCATCGCGTTGGTGGGCTGGCCGGTGACCAGGCTGAGCGACTCCGTTGGCCCGGGCGATGGATCCTGCGGGTTAAGGCTGGCCTCGTTCCAGCGGGACAGCGCCGTCCCGCAGGCCGCCACTGTCGCGGCGGCCACCAAGTCGGCGCCGTCGCGGGCGCCGGCCAGACTATAGGCCCAGCGCCGCAGGCAGTCCTCCACCGGCCCCGCCGCGTCCGACAATACCGCTGCCGCGCTCCCCGGCGGCACGACCGCCGCGGTCTTGAAGTCGGCGCAGATCTTGGCATCCACGCGATGACCCTCCTGGCTCTCGCAGGCGGAGAGGCTGGCCGCTATCAGGATCAGGGCCGCCGACGACTGCCAGCGGACCAGACGCCGACGCCCTTCGACCCCGGCGCTCATCGGGCGCAGACCTGAATCGGGCGCTGAATCAGCGAGCCACGTTCGTCATAATAGGCGTGCATCTCGGTGCGGCAGGCTGACGCGCCGGCGTAGCGATAGTCGACCGGCGCGGCGTAGGGCGCGGCGCCGCCGGCGACCGGATTGCCATACTGGTCGTAATAAACATAACGCACCGCGCGCGGACGTTCGCCATAGCGCTGGTCGCCGCGCGAAGCGGACCGATAATAGCCGCGGCGCTCGTCGTACCCCGAACGGGCATAGCGTCCGCAGCCGCTGCCGGCGATCTCGTGACCGAGAACCGCGCCGCCCAGGCCGCCGACCACGGCCCCGCCGCCGCCCCGCGAGATCGAATTGCCGATCAGCGCGCCGCCTATGCCGCCGATCACGGTTCCCGTGGTTTTGCGTTCGCCGCACGAGGCGTGGGCGAGCGCCGGCAGCAGCGACAGCGAAAGGGCGACGCCGAGGCCGGCGAGCAGCGTTGATCGTTTCATGAGTCTTCTCCCACCCGATGGGGTGAGCTGCAACAACGCGCCAGTCGCTCTTAGGATGCGGGCGGCAGGGTTTGAGACCGGTCTACTCCACCCGCTTCCAGGTTTGGGTCCGGCAGAACGGCGCCACGACGCAGCCGCGCAGCCTCAGGCGCGTACCGCCGCCGACCACTTGCAGGTCCGCCTTGTAGGTGCCGCCGTCTTTGGGATTGTAGATCCAACCATCGCCCCAACGACCATCCGCCTGAGGGTGCAGCCGCATGATCACCAGGCCCTTGATCGTCCGGCTGCGCAGGGCCGCGTCCTTGTTGCGGGCATCCTTCTGGTCCGGAAAGTCGCGCATCCGGGCAGAATCGACGGCGCGGCCGCAAATGTCCGCGCCGCAGCGCTCGATCTGGATGTGACCCTGGTCCACCGGGGTCAGCCAGACCCCCAGCGGATTGGAGCCGGCGGCGGCGGCGAGGGCGAGGGCGAAGATGGCGGTCAACATCCGCCAACCCTAGCCCAGGCGGG
>JAYUBD010000073.1:0-8446 GCA_043740995.1 Caulobacteraceae bacterium
CGGGCGTCCATATGTATTTCACCCACTCCTTCGCGCTCTATGCGGACGAGCCGACCGATGTCGCGGCCTGGACCGATCATGGCGGACGGTTCGCCGCCGCCGTGATGCGCGGCAATGTAGCGGGCGTGCAGTTTCACCCCGAGAAATCGCAGGATGCGGGCGCGCGACTCCTGAGCAATTTTCTGAATTGGCGGCCATGATCCTATACCCTGCGATCGACCTGAAGGACGGGCATTGTGTGCGCGTCGTCCGCGGGGACCTCAACACCGCGACGGTGTTCAACACCGAACCCGCGGAACAGGCCAAGGCCTGGGCGGCGGCGGGCTTCTCCTGGCTGCACGTCGTCGATCTGAACGGCTCGGTCGCCGGTCACGCCGTCAATAACGCGGCGGTCGAAGCGATACTGCAATCGGTGTCCATCCCCGTGCAGCTGGGCGGCGGCATCCGCACGCTGGCCAACATCGAGGGCTGGATCGAGGCGGGGGTCAGCCGGGTCATTCTCGGTACGGCGGCGGTGCGTGATCCCGAAATGGTCAAGAAGGCGGCCCGGCGCTGGCCAGAACAGATCGCGGTCAGCGTCGATGTCCGCAAGGGGCAGGTCGCGGTTCAGGGCTGGACCGAGGATTCCGGCCTGGACGCCATCAGTGTCGCACGGCGGTTCGAGGATGCCGGGGTCTCGGCCCTGATCATCACCGACATTGATCGTGATGGAGCGTTGCTCGGATTCAACATCGAGGCATTCGGCGCCGTGGCCGACGCCGTCGCCATCCCGGTGATCGCCGCGGGCGGCCTGGCGTCGGTGGACGATGTCGTGCGGCTGATGGCACGCCGGGGCACGCCGATCGCCGGCGCGGTTCTGGGCCGCGCCCTCTATACAGGCGCGATCAAGCCGCTGGAGGCCTTGTCGGCCGCCGCCTGATGCTGAAAATTCGCGTCATTCCCTGCCTGGATGTCAAGGACGGACGCGTCGTCAAGGGCGTTCGTTTCCTCGAATTACGCGACGCCGGCGACCCGGTGGAGCAGGCCAGAGCCTATGACGCCGCCGGCGCCGACGAGCTGATGTTTCTCGACATCACCGCCAGCCATGAGGGGCGCGCCGCCATCCTCGACGTGGTGGCGCGCACCGCCGACGTCTGTTTCATGCCCTTGTCGGTGGGCGGCGGCATCCGGACCGTGGAAAACGCCCGGGCCCTGTTGCGCGCCGGAGCCGACAAAATCTCGACCAACACCGCCGCCGTGGAAAATCCCGACCTGATCAGCGCCTGTGCCGACGCCTTTGGCGCACAGGCTGTTGTGGTCGCCATCGACGCCAAGCGCCGGGCCGACGGCGGCTGGGAGGTGTTCACCTATGGCGGCCGCCGCGCCACCGGGATCGATGTGGTTGACTATGCCGCCGACGCGGTTCGGCGCGGGGCCGGCGAAATCCTGCTCACCTCAATGGATCAAGACGGCGCCCGCACCGGCTATGACACCGCGCTGCTGCGCGCCGTGAGCAGTGTGGTGCGCGTCCCCGTCATCGCCAGCGGCGGGGCGGGCCGCGCGGCGCATATGGTCGATGCCGTGACTATGGGCGGCGCCGCCGCCGTCCTGGCCGCCTCGATCTTCCACTTCGGCGATGTCACCATCGGCGAGACCAAGCAGGCCATGGCCGCCGCGGGCATCCCCGTCCGTCCGACCGGGTCCGAATGCCTGGTTGCGGAGGCCCGACCGTGAGCCGGATAAGCGATGTGATTGATCGTCTGGCCGCCGTGGTGGAGTCAAGGCGAAGCGCCGATCCGGCCTCCTCATGGACCGCCCGCTTGCTCGCCGACCGACCGCTGGCCGCCAAGAAACTGGCCGAAGAGGCCGTGGAACTGGCGCTGGCGGCCGCCTTGCGAGACCGATCCGCCGTCGTCGCCGAGAGCGCCGACCTGATCTATCACTGGCTGGTGCTGTTAGCGGCCAGCGGCGTGACCCTGGACGAGGTCGCCGGGGCGCTCGAGGCCCGGGAGGGCCGCTCGGGCGTCGAAGAGAAGGCAGCGCGCGAGCCTTAAGGTTGTGCTGTCGTGTGAATGGGCGGCTGGGCCTGGCAGGGGCGTATCGGCAGCCTCCGCGGCAGGCGGGCGGTCGGATCGGAGCAGCGGTCGGCGAACTGCTCGGGCGTCAGGTTGCGCGCCCCGGAAAGATCCGCGCCCGCCAGATCGGCGAGGCGAAGGCTGGCGCCTTGGAAATCAGCGTTCGCGAATCGGCCTCCGGAGAGGTCGGCCCCGGTAAGGTCCGCCGCGCGGAACGTCGCCTGTTCGAAATGCCCGGCCCGCAGATCCGCCCCGACCAGGATCGCGCCGTTAAAATTAGCCCCCCGAGCATTGACCCGCGCCAGCGTGGCGCCTTGCAATTCACTGGTGTCGAGGCGGGTGGCGTGCAGATCGGCATCGGTGAAAATCGCACCGGGCGCCCTCATGCCCGCCATCACCGCGCCAGCGAAGACCGCGCCCTCGAAACGCCCGCCGATGATGCTGGCGCCGCGCAGGTCGGCCCCGGAAAAATCCGCCTGAGTGAAATCCGATGCGAAAAAGCTCGCGCCGCGCAGATCGGAACGCGCGAGCGAGGTTCGTGAAAAATTCGCGCCGATGAACCGCACGCCGGCCAGGCGGCGATGCGACAGGTTGCAGGCGATGCACACGCCGCCGAACGAGGTGAGCCGAGGAACTGTCAGCTCGTCGCTCTGCGCGCGCGCGCTCGATGTCGCCAAGGTCGCGATTAGCGCGGCGAGGGCGGTCAGCGCGGTCAGCGCGGTCAGGTTTGCGGCGCGATGGGGTGGCGGCAATGGCGGTATCCCAACGATCCTCGTGAAGGAGGGTCGGGCACTGAACCCAGGCGGCTCAGCCGCGCCACTTAAATCGTCGTAAGGTCGAAGGATCGCCGATCCGACCACCCCCGAATATTCGGGGCCGCGCCCGCCGACTTCACGCGCATCAAACAGCATTGCCCGCCCCGAATGGTTTGCTATAAGCGCGGCGCTCCGGGTCGCCAAGGAGCGCGTTGGGAGTTGGTTTAGGAGGGGGATAGATGTCGATGTCGTCATTTGTGACCGAGTTTAGGGATCTCGACTACCAGCCCTCCGAGGCAGAACCGTTCATGAATGGGCGGCAGTTGCAATATTTCCGGCAGAAGCTTCTGGATTGGAAAGACGAGATACAGCGCGGCGCCCGGCAGGCGGTGGACCATCTGCAAACAGAAACCGCGAACCACCCCGACATCGCGGACCGGGCCTCGTCGGAATCAGACCGCGCCCTCGAGCTGCGGACCCAGGATCGTCAGCGCAAACTGGTCTCTAAGATCGATGAGGCGCTGCGCCGGATCGATGAAAAAAATTACGGCTTTTGCGAAGAAACCGGCGAGCCGATCGGTCTGGCGCGTCTCGAGGCGCGCCCCATCGCCACCCTCGGCCTGGAGGCGCAGGAACGGCACGAGCGCCGCGAGCGCGTTCACCGGGACGACTAGAAACAAAACGGAAGAGCTTGGGGCTAAGCCCGAGGCTCGCTAGAAGCCACGGATGTCCAGCCCGCCCCCGCATCAAAGGCCCGATCGTCTGGTGATCGCCGCTGTCCAGGCCAATCCCATGGTCGGCGACATCGGCGGCAATGCAGCCAAGGCGCGCGACCTGATGGTCCGGGCCACGGCGATGGGCGCCGACATCGCTCTGTTTCCCGAACTTTTCCTGATCGGTTATCCACCGGAAGACTTGGCCCGCAAGCCGGCGGCCTTGGCCGCCTGCAAAACGGCGCTGGCGTGGCTGGCGCGCGAGACGGCGGGGAGCTGCGCCGGCTTGATCACCCTGGCCTGGCCCGGCGACGATGGTCGGGCGCGAAACGCCGTCGCGCTGATCGACGGCGGCGTTGTGCAAGACATCGCGTTCAAGCTTGACCTGCCCAATTATGGCGTGTTCGACGAAAAGCGCATCTTCGCACCTGGGGATGCGGCGGGTCTGTTCGAGGTCCGCGGCGTAAAGGTCGGCGTTCCGATCTGCGAAGACATCTGGACCCCCGGTCCGTGCGCCGATCTCAAGGCGCGCGGCGCGGAGCTTTTGCTGGTCCCGAACGGCTCGCCCTTCCGCCGCACCTCAGGTTCGGAGCGCATGAGCGTCGCCTCGGCCCGGGTGGCGGCGACGGGGCTGCCGCTGATCTATGTCAACCAGGTCGGCGGCCAGGATGAGCTGGTCTTCGACGGCGCATCGTTCGCCTTGCAGGCCGATGGCGCGCTTTGTATGCGCCTGCCGGCCTTCCAGGAAGATCTGGCCTGTTCGACGTGGGAGCGGCGTTCCACGGCCTGGGTCTGCGCCGATGCGCCGCGCGCCGCGTCGCCGTCCCGTGCTGAAGCTTTTTATCGCGCCATGATGCTGGGTCTTGGCGACTATGTTCGCAAATCCGGCTTCGAGGGTGTCCTGCTCGGCCTCTCTGGAGGGGTGGATTCGGCCATCTCGCTGGTGGTGGCCCGCGACACCCTCGGACCCGCCAATGTCCGCGCCTATATGCTGCCCTCGCGCTATACGAGCGCCGACAGCCTGGAAGATGCCGCCGCCTGCGCCCTCGCCTGCGGCGTCAGTCTGGAACAAATCGCCATTGCCCCCGCCGTGGAAGCGTTCGGCGCCATGCTGGCCGCGCCGTTCGCGGGAAGGAATTCGGACATCACCGAGGAAAACCTCCAGGCCCGGATACGCGGCGTCACGCTGATGGCGCTGTCCAACAAATTGGGCCTGATGCTGATGACCACCGGCAACAAGTCGGAAATGGCCGTGGGCTACGCCACCCTGTATGGCGACATGTGCGGTGGCTACAATGTGCTGAAAGACCTCTACAAGGAAGAGGTCTACGAGGTTTGCCGCTGGCGCAACGCGCATGCCGTTGCGGGCGGTAGCCTCAATCCGATTCCCGAGCGGATCCTGACCAAGGCGCCGTCCGCCGAACTGCGGCCCGATCAGACCGACCAGGACACCCTGCCGCCCTATGAAGAGCTCGACGCCATCCTGCACGGACTGGTGGAGGAGGAGGCCACGCTCGATGAGATCATCGCGCGCGGCCATGACCCGGCGACCGTCGAGCGCGTCCAGCGCCTACTCTATGGCTCCGAGTACAAGCGCCGTCAGGCCGCTCCGGGCGTCAAGATCGGATCCCGCGCGTTTGGCCGGGACCGGCGCTATCCGATCGTCAACGGGTTTCGCGACAAGGTGACGCGCTAGCCGCGCGCCGTCTCAGGTCACCGCCCCCAGCCCAGGAGCGGCGGCGACATCCCCCAGTGACATGGCCCGGATCGCGGGAAGGATGGCCGCAACGGTATCGACGCTGCTCCAACTGCTTTCAAAAACCGCCGGCACCATCCGGCTGGTCAAAAATTGCCCGAAAAGGGCGAACAGCGGATCCCAGAAGCCGGAGGGATTATAGAATACAATCGGCTTTGCGTGCAGCCCGAGGCGCCGCCAGGAGATCAGTTCGATGGCCTCCTCCAGTGTGCCGATGGCCCCCGGCAGCACGACGAAACCGTCCGACTCTTCGAACATCCGCATCTTGCGCTGGTGCATGGAGCCGACGATCAGGGTTTCGACATCGGCCAACGGTCGTTCATAGCCAATCAAGAACTGCGGGATGACGCCGAGCACCGCCCCGCCCGCATCGCGCGCCGCGCGGGCGCAGGCGCCCATCAGACCCACGCCGCCGCCGCCATAGACCAGCCGCAGATCCCCTTGCGCCAGGGTCGCGCCCAGCTCCGCGGCGGCCGCCAACCATTCCGGCGGAGCGTCGTTTGACGAGCCGCAGAACACGCAGATCGATTCCCGTCGAAAGGGGGCTGTTGTCATGCGGCGCGCTCCATCACATCAAGATCGTCCGCCCATCCCTGACGAAATCAGGCGCTGGCGGACGGCGACCGGTGTAACCATCTCCGGATGCTGATGACGAGGAGGGTTCGTCCGATTCCCGACGGGGCGAAACAAAATAATCACGGATTGTGGTTGGCGGCGGTTGGCCTGGTCATCGGCCTCACGGCTTGTGACGCGCGCCAGGGCGGGCCGGGCAGAGGAGCCGCCGCGCCGCAAAGCGACTCGGTGGCCGGGGCCTATCGCGCGCCGCCGTTCGCGCTGTCGATCGCACGCCTTGGCGGAGGCCGCATCAGCCTGACCGGAATGGCGCAGCCCGGCGCCCGGATCCGCCTCGCCACGCCGAATGGCGAGGCTGTGTTCGCGGGCGTCTCGGCCAAGGGCAATTGGCGACTCGCCTTGTCCGGCTCGACCGAGCTTCGGCTGTTCGGCCTGTCCATGCTTGAGGCGGGCCGCGACATCCAGTCGGAGGGCTACCTCGCGGTGACGCCGACGGGACGCGCCGCCCAACTGCGCGCCGGGGCCGGCGCCATGGCCCTCGAAACCGGCGGCGCATCCCCGCGGTTATCGGCGGTGGATTTCGACCGCAAAGGCGGCGTCGTGGTATCCGGCGATGGCCCCCCGGGCTCAACCCTCGTGCTGTCGGTCGATGGCGTCCGGCGCGCCCGGTTCGCGGCGGGGGTCGATGCCCGGTTTTCCCAACCCCTGGACGAGCCGCTGGCCGCCGGCCTGCACAATTTCGAGATCGACGGTCGCCAGCCCGGTCGACGCATCGACGCCATGATCGGTCCCGCCGAGCCTCCCCTCGATGGGCCGTTTCGCGCGCGGCGGCTGCCCGGGGGCTGGCGCATCGATTGGGTGACGCCGGGCGGCGGCGTACAGACCACGCTGCTGTTTGATCCCGGAGACTCCGCGTCGTGACCCACGCCCATGTCGCCGCGGGGCGCCACACGGCGGCCCCCGCCACCGTCGCCGGATCACCGTTCAATTTCTGGAGTTCGATGAGCGATCTGGTGCGTCTGTTACTGCGCTCGCGGGCCAAAGGCCTGAAGATGCGGCTCGGCGTCGCGCTGTTTCTCGTGCTGCTCGGCAAGTGGACCGGCGTCATCGGGCCGTTGTTTATCTCGCAGGCGATCGATCAGCTGAATGCCGGCAAGACCGGCGGCGCGGCGGTGTTCACCGCCTTTGCGGGGCTCGCCGTCGGTTGGGTGATGTTGCGGTTCATCGCCGGCGCCGCGCCTTATTTGCGCGAGGCGCTGTTCACCCCCGTCTCGCAAATGGCCCTGGCCCAATCCGCCATGGAGACCTTCGCCCACTCCCTGTCCCTGTCGTTGAATTTTCACCAGGGAAAGCAGACCGGCGGCCTCGCCCGGGTGATCGACCGGGGCGCGCGCTCCACGGACTTTCTGTTGCGCAGCGTAGTGTTCAATCTCGGACCCACCGTGCTCGAGCTGATGATGGCCGCCTATATTCTCACCAGTCGCTTCAACTGGCGGTTGGCCAGTGTCGCGGTCGCCACCATCCTCGTCTATATAGTCTTCACCTTCAGCATTTCTAATTGGCGCATCAAGCACCGACGGGCCTTGAACGACGCCGATTCCGAGGCTGCCGCGCTCTCGGTCGATTCGCTGATGAATTATGAAACGATCAAGACGTTCGGTTCCGAGGACCGGGTCGTCGCTCAGTACGAGGACGCCCTGATCCGCTATGCCCATGCGGCGACCAAGGCCAATACCTCGTTGCAACTGCTCAATGGCATCCAGTCCGTCGTGCTCAATCTCGGCCTGGTCGCGGTGACCCTGCTCGCGGGCCTTGAGGTGCTGGGCGGGCGGATGAGCCTGGGCGGCGTCACCGCCTGCATCCTGATCCTGCAGCAGGTCTATGCGCCGTTGTTCATGTTGGGGATGAACTATCGCGAAATCCGGCAGGCTTTCATTGATATGGAGCAGATGCTGGATCTGATGGCAGTGAAGCCGGACATCACCGACCGGGCGGGCGCCCGGTCGCTGCCGCCGGCTTCGGGCCAGGGCGCCGAACTCGCCTTCGAGCATGTCGGCTTCCAGCACACGGCCAGATCCGTTGGCCTCAGCGAGATCAGTTTCGCCACGCCTCGCGGCTCGACCACCGCCCTGGTCGGCCCCTCGGGGTCCGGCAAGACCACCATCGTGCGCCTCGCCCTGCGCCTGCTGGATCCGCAGGAAGGCCGGGTGATGATCGATGGCCTCGACATGCGGGACGTGGCCCAGGCCTCCTTGCGCCGGTCCGTGGCGCTGGTGCCGCAGGACGTCGCCCTGTTCAACGACACCCTGTGGGCCAATATCGCCTTCGCCAATCCCGCCGCCGGCAGCGCGGCGGTGTGGGCGGCGGCCGAAGCGGCGGAACTGTCCGCCTTCATCGACAGCCTGCCCCATAAAATGGACACCAAGGTCGGCGAGCGGGGCCTTAAGCTCTCGGGCGGCGAGCGCCAACGCGTGGGCCTCGCCCGGGCCTTGCTGGCCAATCCGCGACTGTTGATCCTCGACGAAGCCACCAGCGCCCTGGACGGTCCCACCGAGGCGGCAATCCAGGCCACCCTGCGCAAGGTGCGCGCCGGGC
>JAYUBD010000074.1:0-2545 GCA_043740995.1 Caulobacteraceae bacterium
TTCGTCGCGCGGGCGCCTCGCGCTCGCCGCGGCCTTTGCCTATGCTCCGGGCCATGCCGTTCACCGCCACCGTGCTCACCATGTTCCCCGAGGCCTTCCCGGGTCCGCTCGGCGTGTCCCTGATCGGCGCGGCCTGGACCGAGCGCGGCCTGTGGGCGTTGGAGACGGTGGACATTCGCGGTTTTTCCAAGGATAAGCGCGGCTTCCTGGACGATACCCCTGCCGGAGGGGGACCCGGACAGGTAATGCGGGCGGACGTTATCGCCTCGGCGTTGGACAGCGTCGAGGCGGACGGTCGGCCTTTTTTGTATATGAGCGCCCGGGGGCGCCCCCTCACCCAGGCGCGGGTGCGAGCTTGGTCGCTGACCCCCGGACTGGTCATTCTGTGCGGTCGGTTTGAAGGCGTGGACCAGCGCGTGATCGAGGCGCGCGGTCTTGAGGAAGTCTCGGTGGGAGACGCTGTTCTGGCCGGTGGCGAGGCGGCGGCTCTGGTGGTGATCGAGGCCTGTGTGCGGTTGTTGCCTGGCGTGTTGGGCGAGGCCGAGAGTTTGAGTGAAGAGAGTTTTGAGAACCAGCTTCTGGAACATCCGCAGTTTACCAGGCCGCGGCGGTTCGAGGGGCGGGATATTCCCGAGGTCTTGTTGTCGGGTCACCACGGTGAGGTGGCCAGGTGGCGGCGGAGCCAGAAGGAGACGACCACGCGAGAGCGCCGACCGGACCTATGGGCGGCGCATCTTGCCAATCAACAGCCAAAGGGCGACTAAGCCCGGAACCAAAAGGACGTTTCGTCATGAATATCATTCAGGAACTTGAGCAGGAAGAAGCCCGCCGCCTGCTCGCCGGCAAGAAGATCCCGGCTTTCCAACCCGGCGACACGGTCCGGGTCAATGTCAAGATCAAGGAAGGCGAGCGCGAGCGCGTCCAGGCGTATGAAGGCGTCTGCATCGCCCGCTCCGGCGGCGGCCTCCAGGAAAATTTCACCGTGCGCAAGATCAGCTTCGGTGAAGGCGTCGAGCGGGTCTTTCCGGTGATGTCGCCGATGATTGAATCCATCGAGGTGAAGCGTCGCGGCGCCGTCCGGCGCGCCAAACTGTATTATCTGCGTGACCGTCGCGGCAAATCGGCGCGGATCGCCGAGCGCGCCATGGGCGACAATGGCCGCGACACCTCAATTGAAGGGGAGGCGATCCCCGCTCCCACCGAGGAATAAGACGGGCGCTTTTTGAGTTGGATAGCGCCACTTCAATAGCGTTTTCCTCCCGCATTGCCGCCAAGCCAAGCCCGGTACCGCCTTCGCGGGGAAGCGATTCAATGAAAATCGCTTCTGCTCTACGGTCGCGATTAGCCGCGTTGGCTCGGCGGTGCGCCAACGGCGACTAGAACCCTACGGGCTGGCGGGGGGACCGCCATGCGAGGATTTCGCGCCAATCGCGGCGGCGCCCGCGATGCCGGCCGCCGCGATGCCCAATTCCACGCCGGTGACCCCGGCGGCGGCAGTGCGTGCCGGAAGGCAGCGGGTGTTGCAGGCGTTCATAAACCGCCGGTAGGTCATATCACCGACGGCCTTGGCCTTGATCATTCCCCTCCAGCGCAGGTCGCAATAGCGATGCGTCCGCCCCGCGAAAACGCTCAAAGCCTCGCGGGCTTCGCTGGCCGGGCAGGTCTGAACGCATCGATTAAGAAAATTGGTGTATCCGGTCTCGAACTTCTGATCCGCCGGGGACATTCCATGCCAATGCACATCGCAAGAGGGGCGGTCGCCGCGGAAGATGGAATCGGCGGCCATGGCTCCGGACCCCGTCAGAACGCTTGGGCCGGCCAGAAGGCAGAGGCCGGTCAGCCACAACAGGCTCTTGCGCATTGATGAAGTCCTTGGCCGTGAGATTAGATGTCGCCATTATCCTAGCGGCTTTGCCGTCACCGGGCAAAAACCATCTTCTGGAGTGCGGGCCCCCGGCCCGCTCATTTTGGCGCTGCCGAGGGGGTCGGAAGCGGGCTGGAAGCCCACGCTCCGCGCCTCGGCGTCCAAGGGGTTGAAGCCGCGCTTTCATCTGGGCCTGCGCGCGGCGGTAGTGGCCAGCGCCTATCTGACCACCGCCGTGGTCGTGCTGGTGGTCATCCTCACCTTGCGACATTCCGTCGCCCCCGGCATCCTGCAGCGGTGTCTTGGGTTCGTGTTTATCGCCACCCTGGCCGCCGGCCTGGAGCCCGCGACCGCGAAGGCGGCGGCCCTACGCGTGGCCGGCTTGCTGGATGCGCCCGCCCTGCTGACGATCAGCGTGTTGAAGGGCGCCCTGGCCTCCCCCATCCTGGCGGTCATTTGGCGCACAGCGGATCCCAATCTCGCCATTGCCAATCTTGCCTGGTTGCCCCTCGTCTGCATCGCCGGGTTCACGGCCACTGATCTTCGCGTGCTGTTTGACCTTGAAGGCCGCCACGCCCTGGCAATCTGGCTCAAACAGGGAAGCCTGGCCATCGGTGTGCTGCTGCTGGCCGCACTGGTTCTGGCCGGGGCGCCCCTGTTCTGGGCGATCGGCGTCTCGAC
>JAYUBD010000075.1:0-2544 GCA_043740995.1 Caulobacteraceae bacterium
AGGGCATTGAGTGGCGTCGAGACGGTGCCCAGATGGTGATGAAGATCTTCGGCGTCCGGATCCACATAGATCAGACCCGTGAGAATCTCGCCGCGCGCCTGATGCATCTGCAGATGTGTGGACGCCGCCAATTTGTCTCTCGGGTCGTAGTCATTCGGCAGTTTCCTCAGGCGTAGCATGGACCCGTCATGCTGAGTGACCAACTCCACCGAGCCCGGCTCGTAGTCCACCACGATTTCGTCCCGATCCAATATAACATCCAACCGGTTTACGGCGGCGTTGTGCTCGCGCACATAGTCGAAACTTTTGGTTGAACCGGCGTGATTATTGAACTGAACGCAAGGCGAGATCACATCGATAAAAGCCGCGCCCTTATGGCGGATCGCGGCTTCGATCAAAGGCACCAGCTGCGCCTTGTCGCCCGAAAAGCTTCGGGCCACAAAGCTCGCGCCCAGCTGCAGCGCCAGCGCCACCAGTTCGATGGGTTGGTCGGTATTGACCGCGCCGCGCTTTGACTTCGAGCCTTTGTCGGAGGTGGCCGAGAACTGGCCCTTCGTGAGCCCGTAAACACCATTGTTTTCGACGATATAGGTCATGTTGACCCCGCGGCGGATCGAATGGGCGAATTGCCCAAGCCCGATCGATGCGCTGTCGCCGTCTCCCGACACGCCAAGATAGATCAGGTCGCAATTGGCGAGGTTGGCCCCGGTGAGCACCGACGGCATTCGCCCATGCACGCTGTTGAAGCCGTGCGAGGCTCCAACAAAATAGTCAGGGGTCTTGGACGAGCAGCCGATGCCCGACATCTTGGCGAGCCGATGCGGCTCAAGTTCGAGATCGTAGCAGGCCTGGATGATCGCCGCCGAGATCGAATCATGACCGCAGCCGGCGCAAAGCGTGGATACCTTGCCCTCATAGTCGCGGCGCGTATAGCCAAGGCCATTGGCTTTCAGCAGTGGATGATGCAGGCGGGGCTTGGCGATATAGGTCATCGCGCCGCCACCCGCACTGAAGCCGTGACAAGACCAGGCATGCGCCGGGTGATCTCCGCCGTAATGAAACGCGCCGTGATTGGCGATCCGTCATAGTTGAGAATGGCGATGAGCTTGGCGGGATCGACGCCGCCCTCGTTCATGATCAGGGTTCGCAACTGGGCATCCCGGTTCTGCTCGACGACGAACACCGTCTCGTGCGCGGCGATGAACTCAATGACCGCGTCACTGAACGGGAAGCCCCTCACCCGCAACGCGTCCAGATGCACGCCCGCCAGTTCGAGGGACTCCAGAGATTCGTGCATGGCCGGCGTGGTCGATCCAAAAAAGATGACGCCCAAGGGCGTCTTGCGTTTCGCCGGGCGTTGAACGGGCGCCGGAATCAGGGATTTCGCCGTCTCGAACTTGGCCAGCAGCCGTTCCATGTTGGCGACATAGACCGGCCCGTCTTCGCTGTAACGGGCGTCCGGGTCTCGCGACGTGCCACGCGTAAAATAGCCGCCCCGCGTTGGGTGGACGCCCGGCAAGGTCCGATAGGGAATACCATCCCCGTCCACGTCGCGATATCGACCAAATGGCGCCCCCGCTTCCAGCGCATCATGGGTCATGATCTTCCCGCGATCGAGGCGGCGATCATCATCCCAGGCGAACGGCCGGCATAGCCAGTCGTTCATGCCGATGTCGAGGTCGAGCATGACGAAGATCGTGGTCTGCAGCCGATCGGCGAGGTCGAAGGCCAGGGCGCCCATCTCGAAACACTCGGTGGGGTCCTCCGGGAACAATAGCGGATGTTTGGTGTCGCCGTGCGACGCATAGGCCGCCGACAGGATATCCGACTGCTGGGTGCGGGTTGGCATGCCGGTGGAAGGCCCACCACGCTGCACATCGAAGATCACCGCCGGAATTTCCGCGAAATAGGACAGACCGACGAATTCCTGCATCAGCGAGATGCCCGGCCCGGAGGTGCAGGTGAAGGCGCGCGCGCCGTTCCAGCCCGCCCCGACGACGATGCCGATCGACGCGATTTCATCCTCCGCCTGGATGATGGCGTGGCGCGCGGCGCCATCCGGATCGGTGCGGTACTCTTCGCAATATTCCATGAAGGCTTCGGCCAGGGACGTGGAAGGGGTGATCGGATACCAGGCGCAGACGGTGGCGCCGCCATAGACCGCGCCCAGGGCCGCCGCGCTGTTCCCCTCGATATAGATGCGGTCGCCAACGGCGTCCGCGCGCCGAACCTTGAGCCCCACTGAACTTGCCAAAGGCGCCGCCGCCTCGCGGCCCATGGCCAGGGCCTCCAGATTCGGGCGGATCAGGCGATCTTTCCCCTGAAATTGTTCGGCGATGAGGGTCTCGAACACCGAGGACTCAATATCGAGCAGGGTGGAAAGCGCCCCGACATAGATGATGTTCTTGAACAACTGGCGTTGGCGCGGGTCGCTGTAGGCCTGGTTGCACATCGCCGTCAGCGGCAGGCCGATCAGGTTGAGATCATCGCGCACGCCGTCATGCGGCAGCGGCTTGGTCGAGTCGTGGAACAAATATCCGCCGG
>JAYUBD010000076.1:0-2538 GCA_043740995.1 Caulobacteraceae bacterium
GCCAAGGGGCCGCTGTACGAATACGCTTGCCACGAGGGGAATTACTCGCTGCCCAACATGCTCCGGGCCGCGCGGATGGAGGACAAGGGGAAGTGATGATCAGAAGGACTCTCGCAGGCTAACGTCGGTTTGGTGCCCAATAGGGTCGACAATTCCGACCCCTACCCTGAGGGGGCGCCGTCTGAGACAAAGTTGCCAGACGTGTTGGCGGATCTCCAGTTTGGCGCAGCAACGGCCGGTGCGACCTGGCGCTAGCCCATGACGGCCCGCCACTCAGCCAAAGCGGCTAAGCGTCGTTCGCGGTAGATGCCCCGGCTAATGAGGTGGCGTCAGATCATCGACGGCTGCGCCATGAAATTTCGGATCAGCCCGTGTAGATGCGTCACCGGCACCCCACGTTGAGCCCATGAGAACCTTGACCCTCGGTCGCGATGGCCGCGTCCGGCGTTGGCCGACATGAGGCCGCGTCCTGATCCCGTCGTCGCCGGCCAGGAAAGCGTTTGGTCCTACCCCAGACCGCCGGTCGCTGCGCCCTGCCAGGCTCACATCGTGATCGAGCATCGGGGCGTCATGGTCGTTGATACGAAGGCGAGCATCCGGACGCTCGAAACCAGCCATCCGCCCAGCTACTACATCCCGCCGGCCGCCATCGCTGCGGGCCTGCTGCGCCGCGCAGACGGTAGTTCGTTCTGCGAATGGAAGGGCGTGGCGACCTATTGGGATGTGGTGATGGGCGACCTCGTATTGCCGCGCGTCGGGTGGAGCTACGCTGATCCTAGCCCCGGGTTTGCGAGCCTTCGCGACCACGTCGCCTTCTACGCGGCGCCGTTCGACCGATGCTGCGTCGACGGCGAACCGGTGACGCCGCAACCCGGCGGCTTCTACGGCGGCTGGATTACCAGCAACCTTGGCGGGCCGTTCAAAGGCGTCCCCGGAAGCCCCGGCTGGTGAGCGGCGACCCGCCTTCTCATCCGGCATCGAAGGCGCGTCCGGTCCCCAACGGACGGCTGACGAGAATTGGGCAGTTCGGGCGTCTGGCCGGCGGGGTCATGGGCGGCATGCTCGCGGAAGGCGCGCGGCGGATCGCGGACGGCGAGCGTTCTCGCATGAGCGACATGCTGCTGACCCCCGGGAACTTCTCGCGGATCGCGGAACGCCTGTCGCACCTGCGCGGCGCCGCCATGAAGCTTGGCCAGATGATCTCGATGGACGCGGGCGATCTGCTGCCGCCCGAACTCACCGAAATCTTGGCGCGGCTGCGCCAGGATGCGCACAGAATGCCGCCCCACCAGCTGGAGCGGACGCTGGCAGGGCAATGGGGCAAGGACTGGCGGAGACGGTTCGCCCTGTTCGACCTCACACCGATCGCCGCAGCTTCGATCGGCCAGGTGCACCGCGCGCAGACCCACGATGGCCGCGATCTTGCGATCAAAATCCAGTATCCCGGCGTGCGCGAAAGCATCGATGCCGATGTCGATAATGTCGCGACCCTGTTGCTGCTCTCAGGGCTCTTGCCGCGGGACCTCGACATCGCGCCCCTGCTCGCCGCCGCCAAGACGCAGCTCCGGGAGGAAGCCGACTACGTCCGGGAGGGCGAGCAGTTGGCGCTCTTCGGACGGTTGCTGGCCGACGCGCCAGACTACATCGTCCCTGACCTCGACACCGAATTCACGAGGAGCCAGGTGCTCGCCATGGGCTACGTCCGGGCCCGTCCTATTGAGAGCCTGGTCGATGCTCCGCAGCGCGCGCGTGACGCAGCGATGCGGTTACTGATCGCGCTGGTGCTGCGTGAGCTGTTCGAATTCGGGGTGATGCAGACCGACCCCAACTTCAGCAACTATCGCTATCAGCCTGAGACGGGGCGACTGGTGCTGCTCGACTTCGGCGCATCGCGACCGGTCGCTGCGGAAACCTCCGCGGGCTATCGCGAGCTTCTCCGGACGTCGATGAGTGGAGACCGTATTGGCGTGAGGGATGCGGCGCTGGCGGCGGGCTTCATCGGGCCTGGCGCCCTGGAGCGGCACCGTCCGCGAATTGAGCGGATGATCGACGTCGTCATCGGCAAGCTGCGGGCCCCTGGCGCCTTCGACTTCGGCAACCGCGCCTTCGTCGAGGTGCTGCGTGAGCAGGGGATGAATATCGCCGCGGACCGCGGGGCTTGGCATGTCCCGCCGGCGGACATCCTGTTTGCTCAGCGCAAGATCAGTGGCTTCGCGCTGCTCGCCGCCCGCCTGAAAGCGAAGGTCGACTTGCGCGCCATGGTCGGCCCATACCTCACGCCCGCCGGGATCCGATAGGCAGCCGCTGGCGATATCTCAGGGAACGACAGGAGACGTCATAGCCCTTTCAGGTGTTCCTGGCCGCGCCCGCGGCCGAGCCAAGACCATCCACATCGTAGAGTTTTCGCATATCCGGTCTGGAGCATTTTGCTGACTGCGTGGGGTGCTGTCATCTGTGGACGGCCCCTGCTCTGCAAGCGTGAAGTTGGTCTGCGGTGACGATCTGTCGGGGTGCGGTCATCTGTCCGGCCTGTTGGCG
>JAYUBD010000077.1:0-2538 GCA_043740995.1 Caulobacteraceae bacterium
AATCCCAGGCCGCTGAGGATTTCGGCGGCGCGAGCCGGCGCGCGGTCGGCGTCGATGTCGTTCAGACGCGCATAGATGTCGCCCAGCCGCTCGGGCGGCGCGGTCTCGAGCTCGGCCATCAGGGTGGCGCGTTCAACGTCGGCCGCCAGAACAGTCTCGAGGAGGGGGATGGGCGTGGCGGCGTGTTCCTGCTCCACCGCGCCGATGCGCGCGGCGCGCGGATAGTCGATATCCCCCTCGCCGGGGGAAAGCGCACCTAGGATCAGTTTGAACAAGGTCGACTTGCCTGCCCCGTTACGCCCCACCAGTCCGACCTTGGCCCCGACCGGCAGGCTGACCGTGGCGTGGTCGAAGAAGCGGCGCCCCCAGGCGTCGAACACGAGATCATGGATGCGGAGCATAGGGGGTGCTTTTCAAAGGACGCCCAGGCTCATTTCAATTGGACGCGCCGCCTTGGCGGACCGGGCGCGCGTCGTTATAAGCCCCAACCCTTCATTTTCAACCGCCCGCGAGTGAACCGACCCCATGGCTGAACGCACCTTCTCGATTCTCAAGCCCGACGCCACCGCGCGTAACCTCACCGGCAAGGTCAACGCCGTGATCGAAGCCGCGGGTCTACGCATCGTCGCTCAACGCCGCATCAAGATGACCCAGGAGCAGGCCGAGGACTTCTATGACGTCCATCGCGAGCGCCCCTTTTACGGCGAGCTGGTGGAATTCATGACCTCCGGCCCTGTCGTGGTGCAGGTGCTCGAGGGCGACAACGCCGTGGCCCGGTATCGCGAAGTCATGGGCGCCACCAACCCCAAGGATGCCGCCGACGGCACCATTCGCAAGCTGTTCGCTCAATCCGTGGGTGAGAACTCGGTGCACGGCTCCGACAGCGCCGACAACGCCAAGATCGAGATCGCCCAGTTTTTCGACGAGTCCGACATCGTCGGCTAGCCGACGATGTCGCGCCCTCTTCTCCATTTGGAGAAGGGGGGTGGCTTCAGGCGGCGATGATTTCGCCGCAGACAAAGGCGTTCTCGCCGACATTGAGCAGGGCGGCGAGCACGTCGGGCGCGTCGCCAGGCGCTGTGATCAGCAAAAAGCCGATACCGCAATTGAAGGTCCGGTGAAGCTCAGTGTCGCTGATACCTCCGACGGCCTGGAGCCAGTGGAAGACTGGCGGCAGACGCCAGGCATCCCAATCGAAACGTGGAACCAACCCCGCCGCCAGGGCGCGCGGCGGATTTTCGATCAGGCCGCCGCCGGTGATATGCGCGGCGCCCTTGATCTTGCCGGCCTTGGCGAGCGGCAGAACGCTGGAGACGTAGATTCTGGTCGGCGTCATCAAGGCATGCGCCAGATCGACGCCCGATTCGAACGGGCAGGCATCCGTCCAGGCGAGGCCTGATCGCTCGACCACGCGGCGGATAAGCGAATAGCCGTTTGAGTGGGCGCCTGAGGAGGCCAGGGCGATCATCAGGTCGCCGGGGCGCTGGTCCTCCAGCCTGGGCAGCACGCCACCACGCTCGACGGCCCCCAGGCAAAAGCCCGCCAGATCATAGTCATCGCCGGCATACATGCCCGGCATTTCCGCCGTCTCGCCGCCGACCAGCGCCGCGCCCGCCTGACGGCAGCCCTCCGCGATGCCGGCCACCACCTTGGTCGCCGCCTCGACGTTCAGCCGGCCGGTGGCGAAATAATCGAGAAACAACAGCGGCTCCGCGCCCTGGGCCAACAAATCGTTGACGCACATCGCCACCAGATCAATGCCGACCGTATCGTGCAGACCGGTGTCGATGGCGATCTTCAGCTTGGTGCCGACCCCGTCGGTGGTTGAAACCAGCAGGGCGTCTTCATAGCCGGCCGCCTTCAGGTCAAAAAGCGCGCCAAAGCCGCCCAGCGCGGCGTCCGCGCCCGGTCGGCGGGTCGAGCGGGCCAGCGGCTTAATGCGCTCGACAAGGGCCGCGCCGGCGTCGATATCCACTCCGGCTTCGGCATAGGTGAGACCATTGGGTCGCATGGCTGGCTTCGACACTCGCAGCTGTGGAACGGGCAATCCGGTCGCCGACGCGTTTGAATCTTGCAGACTCGCCCCGGCGCGGGGCTATAGCTAGCCGATGACGCCTATTACCACCACCGCCGAACTGACGGCATTCTGTGATCGCCTCAAGGGTGCGCCCTTCGTCGCGGTTGATACCGAGTTCATGCGCGAGACCACCTACTGGCCGAGGCTCTGCCTGATCCAGGCCGCCTCGCCCACGGTCGAGGCGGTGATTGATCCTCTGGCGCCCGACCTCGATCTCGCGCCGTTCCTCGATGTGCTGCGTGATCCCGCCATCGAAAAGGTGCTGCACGCCGCTCGCCAGGATGTCGAAATCTTCAACATTCTGGGTGCGATTCCGGTCCCGATGTTCGACACCCAGATAGCCGGCATGGCCGCCGGGTTCGGCGAGCAGATCGCCTATGACGCGCTTGTGCGCCAGATGTTGAAAATCGACCTGGACAAGTCCAGCCGGTTCACCGATTGGGCGCGCCGCCCGCTCAGTG
>JAYUBD010000078.1:0-8412 GCA_043740995.1 Caulobacteraceae bacterium
CCGCGCAATTCTGCAACCGCGATGGTGCGACCGACATGGGCGTTGGTGACAAAGTTGACGCCCTCGGCGCGCATCTGGTCGATCCGCCGGTCGATCAGCGACTTTTCCATCTTGAAATCGGGAATGCCGTAGCGGAGCAAGCCGCCGAGGCGGTCGCTCTTTTCATAGACCGTCACAGCATGGCCGGCCCGCGCCAACTGCTGGGCGCAGGTCAGGCCCGCCGGGCCGGAGCCGACGACCGCCACGCTACGACCGGTCGTGGCCGCGGGCGGCTCAGCGAGAATCCAACCTTCGGTCCACCCGCGATCGACGATCTGGCATTCGATGGTCTTGATGGTCACCGGATTGTCGTCGATGTTCAGCGTGCAGGCCGCCTCGCATGGCGCCGGGCAGACCCGGCCGGTGAATTCCGGGAAATTATTGGTCGAGTGCAGGGTCTCAAGCGCCGCGCGCCAGTCGTTGCGATAGACGAGGTCGTTCCAGTCCGGGATCAGATTATTGACCGGACAACCGGTGTGGCAGAACGGGATGCCGCAGTTCATGCACCGCGCGGCCTGGTGGCCGACATCCGCGATCGGCAGAGGGCGGACGAATTCCCGCCAGGTCTTCAGCCGAGCCTCGCGCGCCTCATAGCCGCGGTCACGCCGCTCAATCTCAAGAAATCCGGTCGGATTGGCCATACTATACTTCCTCCCTCTCCTTCATGGGGAGGGTCGAGGCGAAGCCCGGGGTGGGGCTCTTAAGGACGCATTCCCAAAGCCTTGCCATGCCCCACCCTGATGGCGGAACCGACTGTCCCGCCGCATTCTGGGCAGGGAGCGAAAGACCCCCGCTCACTCCGCCGCCACGGCATGGGCCGCTCGGCGTTCAGCGGCGAGGTCCAGCAGGGCGCGGCGATAGTCCTTGGGGGTGATTTTGACGAAGGCGCTCAGCGCGCCGCTCCAGTCGGCCAGCAGGGACGCGGCCCGGGCGCTGCCGGTGTGGACGTGGTGGCGCTCCACCAGCAGGCGCAGGCGTTCGGCGTCGAAGGCGAGCGGGTCGCCCATGCCGCTGTCGCTGACGCTGATCGAGCGGGCGCGCGGCGCATTGTCGTCATGGTCGCCGGCGCGATCCTGTCGGATCGGGGCCAGGTCGACCATGGCAAGATTGCACAGGTCGGCAAACCGAGCTTTCGGATCATAGACATAGGCGATACCGCCGGACATGCCGGCCGCGAAATTGCGACCGGTGTCGCCCAGCACCACGACGACGCCGCCGGTCATGTATTCGCAGCCATGGTCGCCCACGCCCTCGACCACCGCCACCGCCCCGGAATTGCGCACCGCGAAGCGCTCGCCCGCCACGCCCTCGAAATAGGCCTCACCGGCGATCGCGCCATACAGCACGGTATTGCCGACAATGATGTTGGCAGTCGGATCGCGCCTCGCCGCGGACGGCTGGCGCACGCAGATGCGACCGCCCGACAGGCCTTTGCCGACATAGTCGTTGGCGTCGCCTTCGAGATCCAGGGTGATGCCCCGCGCCAGAAAGGCGCCGAAGCTCTGACCCGCCGTGCCGGTCAGGCTGACATGAATGGCGCCGTCGGGCAGACCGGCATGGCCATGCCGCCGGGCGACCTCGCCGGACAGCATGGCGCCGACCGTGCGGTTGCCGTTGCGAATCGGGGTTTCCAGGCGGACCGGCGCGCCCCCGGCCAGAACGTCGACGGCGGCGGCGATCAATTGATGATCGAGGGCTCCCTCCAGGCCATGGTCCTGACGCTCGCTGTTCCACAAGCCCTCCGGCAACGCGGTGGGAACCACGTGCAATATGCGCGACAGGTCGATGTCCCGCGCCTTCCAGTGATCGACCGCCGCGCGGGTGTCGAGCCGGGCCACCTGGCCGATCATCTCTTGCACCGTGCGAAAGCCCAGGCGCGCCATGATGGCGCGCAGCTCTTCGGCGACGAAGAAGAAATAGTTGATCACGTGCTCGGGTTGGCCGGTGAAGCGGGCGCGCAGCACCGGATCCTGGGTCGCGACGCCGACCGGACAGGTGTTGAGGTGACACTTGCGCATCATGATACAGCCTGCCGCGATCAGCGGCGCGGTGGCGAAGCCGAACTCGTCGGCGCCCAACAGGGCGGCGACCGCGACATCGCGGCCGGTGCGCAGGCCGCCGTCCGCCTGCACCGCGATCCGCGTCCGCAAGCCATTCAGCAACAAGGTTTGCTGCGTTTCCGCCAGACCGATCTCCCAGGGCGATCCGGCATGGGTCAGCGAGGTGAGCGGGCTGGCCCCCGTGCCGCCTTCATACCCCGAAATGGTCAGGTGATCGGCCCGGCACTTGGCGACCCCGGCGGCGACTGTGCCGACGCCGACCTCGCTGACCAGCTTGACCGAAATGCGGGCGGTCGGATTGACGTTTTTAAGGTCGTGAATGAGTTGCTTCAGGTCTTCGATCGAATAGATGTCGTGATGCGGCGGCGGTGAGATCAGCCCCACGCCTGGCGTGGCGTGACGGACGGCGGCGATGTTCTTATCGACCTTGTAACCAGGCAGTTGACCGCCTTCGCCCGGCTTGGCCCCCTGCGCCATCTTGATCTGGATGTCGTCGGCATTGACCAGATATTCCGCTGTCACGCCAAACCGGCCGGACGCCACCTGCTTGATCGCCGAGCGCATGGAATCGCCATTGGCCATGCGCGGGAATCGGTCAGCCTCTTCGCCGCCCTCGCCGGTGTTTGAGCGACCGCCGATGCGGTTCATGGCGATGGCCAGAGTGGTGTGCGCCTCGCGGCTGATCGAGCCGAAGCTCATCGCGCCGGTGGAAAACCGCTTGACGATCTCGGCCGCCGGTTCGACTTCGTCCAGGGCGATCGCCTGATCCGCCCAGCGAAACGCCATCAGTCCGCGCAGGGTCAGCAGGCGACGGTTCTGATCGTTGATCGCCTGGGCGAAGGCTTCGTATTCAGCGGGAATGTTGCCGCGCACGGCGTGCTGCAGGCTGGCCACGCTTTCCGGCGTCCAGGCATGCTCTTCGCCGCGCAGGCGAAAGGCATAGGCGCCGCCGACATCCAGCGCGTGGCGATAAATGGGCGAGTCGCCATAGGCCGTTCGATGACGCCGGACGCATTCCCCGGCCAGTTGTGGCAGGCCGACGCCCTCGATCACGCTGGCGGTCCCAGTGAAATAGCGTTCGAGAAAATCGCTGGAGAGGCCGACCGCGTCAAAAATCTGCGCGCCGCAATAGGACTGGTAGGTGGATATGCCCATCTTGGACATTACCTTCAGAATGCCCTTGCCGATTGCCTTCACATAGTTGGCGGCAACCTTGTCGGCGCTCTGCGACCAGTCGCCCCCCAGGCGCAGGGCCTCAAGTGTCTCAAAGGCCAGATAGGGATTGACCGCCTCGGCGCCATAGCCGGCCAGGACGCAGAAGTGATGCACTTCGCGGGCTTCGCCGGTCTCGATGACCAGCCCGGTCTGCATGCGCAGGCCCTGGCGGATCAGCTTGTGATGCACCGCCGCCGTGGCCAGGGCCGCCGGGATCGGGATCCGGTCGGGCCCGGCGGCGCGGTCCGACAGGATCAGGATGTTGTTGTCGTCCAACACGGCGTCGGTGGCGGCGGCGCACAGCCGGTCCACCGCCCGCTCCAGCCCCAGCGCGCCGTCCGCCGCCGGCCAGGTGGCGTCCAGAGTTACGGTGCGGAACGCGCCGTCCAGCAATTCCGAAATGGCGCGGATTTTCTCCAGATCGCCATTGGTCAGCACCGGCTGCGCCACTTCCAGGCGCTTGTGGCTGCCGGCCTGGCGACCGAGCAGATTGGGGCGCGGACCAATCATCGAAACCAGGCTCATCACCAGTTCTTCGCGGATCGGATCGATCGGCGGGTTGGTGACCTGAGCGAAGTTCTGCTTGAAATAGTCGTAGAGCAGCTTGGGGTGACCGGACAGCACCGCGAGGGGCGTGTCGGTCCCCATGGAACCGATGGGGTCTTCACCCGCCTGCCCCATGGGCTCAAGGAAGAACCGCAGGTCTTCCTGGGTATAGCCAAAGGCCTGTTGGCGATCGAGCAGCCCCGACGGTTCCTGTGGCAAGGCCGGTTGCCATAGTGGCGGGTCGGGCAGATCCTCCAGCTTGAACTGGGTCCGGGCCAACCATTCGGCATAGGGCCGGGCGGCCGCCAGCGTCGCCTTGATCTCCTCGTCCTCGATGATCCGGCCTTCATCCATGTCGATCAGCAGCATCTTGCCCGGCTGCAGGCGCCACTTTCGGACAATGCGTTCTTCCGGCACCGGCAGAACGCCGACCTCGGAGGCCATGATCACATGATCCTGATCCGTGATCACGAACCGGGCCGGGCGCAGACCGTTGCGGTCGAGGGTGGCCCCGATCTGGCGACCGTCGGTGAACGCGATGGCGGCGGGTCCGTCCCACGGCTCCATCAATGCCGCGTGATATTCGTAAAACGCCTTGCGCGCCGGATCCATCAGCGGGTTGCCGGCCCAGGCCTCGGGGATCAGCATCATCATCGCATGGGCAAGCGGATAGCCGCCGGCCAGCAGCAACTCCAGGGCGTTGTCCAGCGATGCGGTGTCCGACTGCCCGTGCGGGATCAGCGGCCACATCTTGTCGAGGTCGGGACCCAGCAGTTCGGATTCCAGGGTTCGACGCCGCGCGTTCATCCAATTGACGTTGCCGCGAACGGTGTTGATTTCGCCATTATGGGCGATGTAGCGATAGGGATGGGCCAACTTCCACGATGGAAAGGTGTTGGTTGAGAACCGCTGGTGGACCAGGGCCAGCGCCGATTCGGTGAGGGGGTTGGTCAGGTCGCAATAAAATGAACCGACCTGGGGCGCCAGCAACAGGCCCTTATAGACCACCGTCCGGGACGAAAAAGACGGCATGTAGAACCGCACCAGGTTCGGCATGGCGAACTTAACCGCCAGATCCGCCAGTGGGTTTTGCGTCTGCTTGCGGATCACCAGAACCTTGCGTTCGAAGGCATCCTGATCGGGAGTGCCGGCCCCGCGCGCCACGATGGCCTGACGGATCACCGGCATCTGTTCCAGTACCGCAGCCCCCAGGCCCGTCGTGTCGGTGGGCACCACGCGCCAACCGATCAGCCGCTGACCTTCCACGCGTATAAAGTGTTCAAATTGGCCGATCGCCACGTCCCGGGTCGCCTCATCCCGCGGCAGGAAGCACATGGCCACCGCATAGTCGCCCGGCGCCGGCAGGCTGACGCCTTCGTGATCCGCCCAGTCCCGCAGCAAGGCATCCGGAATCTGGATCAGCATGCCGGCCCCGTCGCCCACCAGCGGGTCGGCGCCTACGGCGCCGCGATGATCGAGATTGACCAGGATTTCGAGGCCGCAAGCGACCACTTCCTGGGATTTCTTGCCTTTGATATTGGCGACAAAGCCGACGCCGCACGAGTCGTGCTCGTTACGGGGGTCATATAATCCTTGATTTGGCGGTAGGTCGAACAAAAATCTTCTCTGGGCAGCGTTTGGCGTGGTCGAGGCGCTATAGCCTCGCCCAACCGGCATCTACACGGAGAGGGTTGGCTTTGTCGACCGGATCAGGCGTGCGGGCGGTGCGCTCCCCGACGGCGCCCGCGAACCGGGCGTCTGCCGCATGGCGGGGGAATCTTCTTGACCAAAGGTCAAGATCATGATCGGGTTCGCCATGGTTAAACCATTATTCGCGGATCCTCCGCGAACTCACCACATCATCAACAAAAAGGGTTCGGAGATCATGCAACACTCATCGCGGACAACACGATCCCTGGCTCTGGCTATCGTCCTGGCCTCGGCCTCGCTGGCGGCCGGCGCGGCCGGGGCGGCGGCGGCCTATTCCACCGGCTTCGAATCCGCCGACGGTTTCAGTCCCGGGCCGATCGCCGGCCAGGCCGGGTGGGCGGTGTTCAGCGCCTCCAGTCAGCCAAATTTTGCCCAGATCCAGACGGCGGTGGTGAAGACCGGCTCGCAGGCCGTTAGCGTGGATGGAAAGGCAGGCGCGCAGACGGGCCCGTTCTACGCCCTCACCATCGCTTCGCCGGGGGTGATCGATGTGGCCGGCGACGTGTTCTACACGACCGCAGGCGTGAGCGATTCGTGGCAATTTGGCATAACCGGACCTAGCCTCACTCAGTTTGCCGGCGGCATCGATATCGTTGGAAACAACATTCAAGCGATTTCCGGCGCCTTTCCGGTGATCGGCACGATCACCGATAATGTGTGGCATCACCTTGAGGTTATCCTCGACTATACGGCGCAGACGTTCAGCGTAAAGCTCGACGGTTCGACCCTGGCCTCCGGTCTTGCGTTCTGTGGGTCCAACGGCGCGTGTACAGGCAGCGGTGTCGCCAGTTTCGGCGACGCCATTTTCGACACGTTCGGTGGGTCGAGCAATTTCGGCTACCTGGACAACTTCAGTATCGGCCCGGTCCCGACCGGCGGCGTTCCCGAACCGGCCGCCTGGGCCATGATGCTGCTGGGTTTCGGTCTTGTCGGCTTGGCCTCGCGCCGTAAGGTCAGGCGCCTGGCCGTCGCCACCGCCTAGAGATACCGCGAGGCGGATCGCCGCCGCCGGCAAAAGCCGGCGGCGTTCTCGCGTCAGGATGGCCGTCGGGGGAATCGTCAAGCCTTGACGCGCCGCCGTCATGAGGCGAAGTCCAGTCAGGAACAGGTCGCCACCGGAAACCCACCGCCATGAACGCGTCGCGCCTCGTCGCCTGGACCCTCGCCGCCGCGCTGCTCGCCGCCTGCGGCCGGACAGCCGGCCCGATCAGGGCGACCGTGGACACCGCCAAAATCATCGACACGATCAAGACCGACGAGGTGCATTGGAACGCCGACTACCGGTCCGGCGACGCTGGCAAGGTCGCCGCCCACTATGCCTCCACCGGTGTGGCCATGTTTCCGGGCGCGCTGGCGGCCGTGGGAACCGCCGCCATCGAGAGCACGGTCAAGCCGGCGTTCAGCGATCCGCGTTTCGTCTTGAGCTTCGCCAGCGACCGGGTCGATGTGGCCGCCTCGGGCGATCTGGCGGTGGCCCACGGAACCTATAAGGTCACCGCCACCGACCCCAAAACCGGGGCCGCGGCCACCGAGACGGGCGCCTATGTCAATGTCTACAGGCCGCGCGCCGACGGCGCCTGGAAGGCGGTTCTGGCCATCAACACGCCGGGTGCTCCGGCGCCCGAAACCACTACCAAGCCCTGAAAAGAGGATCGCTCCATGGAACTGGCCCCCAAGAAAACCGGACTCTCCACCGCCCGACTGGAGCGCATCACCGAGCATCTCGAGCGAAACTACATCACGCCCGGCAAGATTGCCGGCTGTCAGGTGGCGGTCGCCCGCCACGGTCATTTGGCCTATTCCCGCTCCCTGGGTTTGATGGACCGCGAGCGCGGCAAGGCGATGAGCGACGACGCCATCTTCCGCATCTATTCGATGACCAAGCCGATCACCTCGGTCGCGCTGATGACGCTGTATGAGCGAGGCTATTTCCAGCTGAACGATCCGGTAAGCCGGTTCTTTCCCGCCTGGAAGGACCAGCGGGTTTGGGTCAGCGGTTCGGGCGCGGACATGAAGACGGAGGCGCCGGTTCGCCCCCTCTCCATGCGCGACATGCTGTGCCACACTGGCGGCCTGACCTATGGCTCGGCGCTGGCGGCGCTGGGCGCCCCCGACAGCGGCCATCCGGTGGACCAGGTCTATGCCGAGATCGGCGTGCGGCGCGACAACGGCGAAACCCTGACGGAATTCATGGACAAGCTGGCGCGCGTCCCCCTGCGCTATCAGCCTGGCGAGCGGTGGATGTATTCCCTCTCCACCGATGTCTGCGGCGCCCTGGTCGAAAAGATCAGCGGCCAGCGGTTCGACCAATACCTGCAGGAGGTCATCCTGGGCCCGCTCGGCATGAAGGACACCGCCTTCCATGTCGCGCCTGACAAGCTGGACCGGTTCTGCGCCAATTATCGCCGCGCTCCCGACAAGTCCCTGGAGCTGCTTGATGATCCCCGGACCAGCGCCTATCGCCACCAGCCGGCCTTCCTCTCCGGCGGCGGCGGCCTGACAGGCACGACGGAAGACTATCTGCGCTTCTGCGAAATGCTCCGGCGCGGCGGCGAACTCGACGGCGCGCGCATTCTGGGACCCCGCACCCTCGCCCTGATGCATCGTAACCATCTGAAGGATGGCCAGGACCTGACACAGATGGCGATCGGCGGCTTTTCGGAAACCGCCAATGAGGGCGTCGGCTTCGGCCTGGGCTTCGCCAGCACCCTCGACAGCGTCAAGAACGGCAGCCTGGGCCAGGGCGACTATTATTGGGGCGGCGCCGCCTCGACCATCTTCTGGGTCGATCCGGTGGAGGACCTGACCGTGGTGTTCATGACCCAGATGATGCCGTCCGGCC
>JAYUBD010000079.1:0-2529 GCA_043740995.1 Caulobacteraceae bacterium
GCCCATATCCAGGTAGTCCCTCGTCGCGGACAGCCGGCGCTCGTGGGTCACGAAGTCGATGCGACCGCTCTGCCAAAGGGCGCCCCAGGCCGAACAATCGTTCTGGTGCTCGATCAATTGACCCAGAGACTCGCTGCCGCAATTGCGGGCGATAGTCAGCCCGACTCGCGATGTGGCGCTCACGAAGCTGATCGGGTCGGTCCCTTCCGCTTGACTGACGGCACGCAGCTGCTCGAGGGCTTCAGCTAGCCGCACCCGCGCCTCGTCGGAGGCCAACGCAGCGAAGTAGCGTGCGGCCAAGCCCATCAGCACCGCTCGGGTGTTGAAAAGATCGACTAGATTGTCGAGCGTCAACTCGACCACCGTGGCGCCGCGCCGCGGATAGATCACCGCCAAACCGCGTGCTGAAAGGACCCGTAGGGCCTCACGGACCGGCCCTCGGCTGACCCCATACTGGTGAGCGATATCCTGCTCGAGGAGCCGCGCGCCCGGCTCGAATTCACCGCGGGCAATCGATGCGCCGATGTCATCCGCGATCTGCTCAGGGAGAGTCCGCACCGTTCGTCGCTGCAGAGGAGCGCTGCTTCGCCCAAGGCCCTTGGTCATATTCGACTTCTCATTATCTCGCAGACGCAGGCTCTAGCTCTTTGTGAGATTTACAGACACGACAAAAGGGCTGGGCTTCAGAAGCAGATCCCTTGTTTTTCCTCTTCGCGGGCCGGCGCGTTAGCGGGGGACCTGCCGGCCCGTCGGCGCCTTGGCATCGCCGCCGCGGCCGGAACACCTGCCGGAACTCAACGGCGGTCATTCCCCCGCCGTCGCGACGACGTCGGACAATAGTGTCGCCGCGGAGGGTGAGGCTTGCGGCGGCGCTTCTAATTCCGCCGTGGCCCTGCGCCAACATCGGCGGACCCTCGGCCTCGCCGGACGGAAAGGCGACGCCGCTCAGCGCGGCCATGACCTCGTCGCTGCCGGTCCAGTCGCCGTAAGGTTCTGCCGGATCGAACCGGGCGAGCGCCAGAACCGCCGGACGGTCGGGATGCGCGGCTACGAACCGCTCGGCCCGGGCAATTTCAGTCTGAGCCAGGCCGCCGATGACCAGTGCACACGTCGCGCCGCTCAGTTCCGCGGGATCGAGCCTCACCTTTCGCTCGTCCAGCCACGCGCCGTAGGCCTCGCCCGCCGCCCCGCCGAAGCCCAGTCCGGCATCGTTCCGGGCTTGCGCGGCGTGCAGCACCCGCGCGCCGAGCGCAGCGAACAGGCGCCTGCAATAGCGGACGCCAACGTCGTCGCCGAATTCCACGACCGTGATCCCGGCCAGCAAATCGCTGGACAATCCACCACGGTGCGGCTCCGCCATTGTCCCGTCCTCGCCAAGCTACACCGGATTGTCGACAAAATACCTCAGGAGGGCAATCCGTGACCGAAATCATGACCGACCCCGAAAAAACTGACCGCCAACGCAAAGGAATGGCAGGCCCACCGGCATGTGTCCCCATTCCGAAGCCTTGAAATACCGACGACGAGCAGGGTCTCAGGGCTATGGGGTCGCTAGGGTCGCAAGATGGGCACGGACGGGGGAGTACGATGCAAGCACAGGCCGTCCGACTATGATGGCCCGCCTAGACGGCAAGGTGACGATCGTCGCGGGCGCGGGCGGGAACGTCGGCGCGGAGCGCGGCCTTGATGCTGAAGCGTGGGGCGTCGGTGGTGGCGCGGACTCGGCCAGACGGATGACCTCGGCTAACAGGCCGGAGCCTTCGGTTCAGATCATGACCTGGGCGCCTACTATGGTTTGCGACATCACGGCAGAACATAGACAGAAGATCGGGGTCGCCACACCGCTCGCTCAACGGCCGGACCTGACGTTCCCCATACCTGTGAAGAGCGGCTTCAGATAGTAGTCGGTGACCGTGGCAGCGCCTATTCCCGGTACCCAAAAATGCAGCTCGGCGGCCGCGTTGACAGCCGCCGTGATCATCTCTGCGGCCACCGAAGCATCGACAGGACGCACCGAGCCGTCTGCCATCCCGTCGCAGACTATTGAGGATATCCGGAACGTGATCCGCGCCAGCTTGTCGATGAGGCCGGCCCGGATGGATTCGGGCACCGTCGTTAGCGCTGACGTCCTCAAGAGCGGCGCATCGCCGACCATTTGGTGCTCAAGCAGCGCCGAGGTGATCGCGACCAGTGTCTGTAGGCCCGAGCCGCGATGCGCCTCGGCCTCGCGAACCGCCAGCCACAAGAGATCTACGGTGCGCTGAAAACAGGCGACTACCAGTTGGTCCTTGGTTTCGTTGTGATGGTAGAAGGCGCCTTTGGAGACATTAAGCTTCGCCGCGATCCGTTCAACGGACGCACCGTGATAGCCCTCATCGTTGATCAGCTGGGTCGCGGCCCTCAGGTAGAGTTCCGATGATGGGCTCGCCTTCGCATCGGCCCCGGTTTCCAGATTGAGCCGGGCGACATTCGGCCATATTCCACGAGACGCAGCGATGCCGTCCAACAGGATGCGCGTGACGCGATCAG
>JAYUBD010000080.1:0-2519 GCA_043740995.1 Caulobacteraceae bacterium
ATCGGCGCGCCAGGCGTGATCGTGCCGCGCAAGACCATCCAGGAAGCCCGCCGGCTGATGGAAGACGCCGGCGAGAATGTCGATGTCCAGCTCAGCCCACAAAAGGTCCGTTTCGATTTTGGGCGCGCCGCCCTGACCTCCAAGGTGATCGATGGCTCCTTCCCCGACTATACCAGGGTGATCCCGCGCGACAATCACCGGGTGATGACGGTGGACAACGCTCTGTTCGCCGCCGCCGTGGACCGGGTCGCGACGATTTCCTCCGAAAAAAGCCGGTCGGTGAAACTGGCGGTGGAGTCAGGGCGGGTGGTGATGACGGTCCGCAATATGTAGACCGGCCAGGCGGTCGAGGAGCTGGAAGTCGACTATGACGGCGAGCCGTTCGAAATCGGCTTCAACGCCAAATATCTGCTCGATGTCACCTCGCAGATCGGCGGCGAACTGACCGAATTCCGGTTTGCCGACCGCGCCGCCGCCGCCACCATGCTCGATCCGGTTCTCGTCCTGGATCCCACCGATGCCGGGGTGCAGTACGTGCTGATGCCGCTGCGGGCGTGAGCTGTCCGCGCCGGTCGTGAGCCTGGGTCAAAGCGCCGGGGCGCCGTCCACACTTCACGATATTCTGCTGACCGACTTCCGGTCCTATGACCGCGTCGAATTGGCCACCGGCGGGCGCAGCGTCTTTCTGTTCGGCCCAAATGGGGCCGGCAAGACCAATCTGTTGGAGGCGATCAGTCTGCTGTCGCCGGGCCGCGGCCTGCGCGGCTCCGCCCTGGCCGAGGTCGGGCGGCGGGCGGCGGGCGAGACCGGCGGGCGGCCCTGGGCGGTGTCGGCCCTGGTGATGTCGGACGGGGGGCCGGTGCGCATCGGCACCGGCGTAGAGACCCCAGGCTCACTCCGGCGGCTGGTGCGGATCGAGGGCGAGCCGGTCCCGCCCGGGCGGATGGCGGAACATCTGCGGCCGATGTGGCTCACCCCGGCGCAGGACCGCCTGTTTCTGGACGCCGCGTCCGAGCGACGGCGGTTCTTCGATCGACTGGTGTTCGCCGCCGAACCGATCCATGCGGCCCATGTCGGCGACTATGAGCGGGCCTTGCGCGAACGCACCCGATTGCTCCAGGAAGAAGCCACCGACGGCGCGTGGTTGACCGCGCTGGAAGCCCGCATGGCGACGTCCGGGGCCCATATGGCGAAGGCCAGAGCCCAGGCCCTGCAAGCGCTGCAAGATGAGATTGATGGCCGGGCCGACAGCGCCTTTCCGCGCGGCCAACTGAGCCTGACCGGGGTCTGGGAACAGGCGGCGATGGTCGGGGCCGCGCATGAGGCCTTGGAGGCCGATCTGATCCGGGCCTTGGCGGCGGCGCGGCCACGTGACCAGGCTGCCGGCCGCGCCCTGACCGGGCCGCATCGCGGGGATTTGCAGGTGATCCATGGCCCGAAACAGCGGCCGGCGGCGGAATGCTCGACCGGCGAACAGAAGGCGTTGATTCTTAATCTGGTGCTCGCCCAGGCCGCGCGACTTTCCCGTGCAAAATCACTGCCGAATCCTGTACTATTGCTTGACGAAGTGGCGGCGCACCTCGACCCGGTTCGGCGGGCGGCGCTCTTTGACGAAATCGAGGCGCTATCGCTCCAGGCCTTTCTGACCGGCACGGACGAATCGCTGTTCGAAACCTTCAAGGGCAGGGCCCTGGGCGTCCATGTCGACGCCTCGACCCTGACCCGCCTGGAAACCTGAATGACCGACGAGACCGATCCCAACGCCTTTGCCGCCGCCGCCGACGCCGCCGCCGCCGAATACGGCGCCGATTCGATCAAGGTGCTGAAAGGCCTGGATGCGGTGCGTAAACGCCCGGGCATGTATATCGGCGACACCGACGACGGCTCGGGGCTGCACCACATGGTCTATGAGGTGGTCGATAACGCCATCGACGAAGCGCTGGCCGGGTTCGCCAGCCGGGTCGAGGTGATTCTCAACGCCGACGGGTCCTGCACCGTCACCGATGACGGCCGCGGCATTCCCACCGACATTCACGAGGGCGAGGGGGTTTCGGCCGCCGAAGTCATCATGACTCAGCTGCATGCCGGCGGGAAGTTCGACCAGAACTCCTACAAGGTCTCCGGCGGGCTGCACGGCGTCGGCGTCTCGGTGGTCAACGCGCTTTCGGAACGGCTGGAGCTGAAGATCTATCGCGGCGGCAAGTCCTACGAGATGGCGTTCCGGCACGGGGATTCGGTGGCCCCGCTTAAGGAGACCGGCGCCGCGCCGATGCGCGAGACCGGCCAGCCGCTGTCGGGCACCGAGGTGACCTTCCAGCCATCGCTGCAGACCTTCGCCTTCATCGACTTCGACTTAAAGACCCTGGAGCACCGGCTGCGCGAGCTGGCCTTCCTCAATTCCGGCGTGACCATCTGGCTGAAGGACCATCGCGGACCCGAGCCCACCGAGGAGGTCATGCACTACGAGGGCGGCGTCGAAGCGTTCGTGCGCCACCTGGACAAGGCCAAGACGCCGCTGC
>JAYUBD010000081.1:0-8317 GCA_043740995.1 Caulobacteraceae bacterium
CGGTGTCCGGGTCGATCGGGGACGCGACGCCCGCAAGGCCGATATGGGTTGGTGACGTGGTTTCCGTCATGCCAAAGGCCGGGATAATGGTGACGCCGAGCTTGCTGCGGATCGCGTCGACCAGGACGGGCGCGATCGGCGCGCCGCCGGAATAGACCGCGTCAAACGAGGTGAAATCATCGGTCGATACGCCCGGCGCATTCATCAAGGCGTTGAAGGCGGTGATCGCGGCGATGGTGAAGGTGGGCCGTCGGTCACGAATGATCTCGACCACCATGGCCGGATCAAACCGGTAATGCAGGATCATTGGGCAACCGGCGCTGAGCGCGGCCCCGATGTGGCAGATAATGCCGGTAATGTGGAACAGTGGCGCCACCGCGAGGATGCGGCTCGCTCCCGTGAGTCCGCACCAGTCGCGGATGGTCTGAGAATTAAACGCCAGGTTCGCGTGGCTGAGCATTGCCCCCTTGGGCTGACCGGTTGTGCCCGAGGTATAGAGCAGCAGGCCAAGCTCATCCGGTCGCAGGGAAAGCTCGGTCGGAGCCCTGCCCGCGTGACTTTGGAGAACTTCCGTTAGACCCTGCGCCCCGGATGGCGATTGCCGGGCCGCCGGCAGCACCGGCGCCGCGCCGGAAATCTGGAAATCCCGCGCCGTGGTCACCAGGACAGCGGCGGTCTGTTCCGCTTTTTGCAAACCTTCGCAAACCGTCGCGAAGTGGTCATCGTGACAGATAACCACCGTCGGTGTGCTGTCGGCGAAAAGCTTGGCCAGTTCATCCCGGCGGTACATCGGATTACTCGGAACGGGAACCGCGCCCAGTTTCCAGGCGGCGACCATGGCGATCAAGAAACCCGGAACGTTCTGCAGGATAAGGCCAACCCGATCGCCCTTGCCAACCCCCGCTTCCGCCAGCCACACAGCCAGGGCGGCGCCGTGGGCCTCCAGTTGCCGGCGGGTCATAGCGCCATCGAAATACCAGGCCGCGACGCCGTCAGGATCGCGGAGCGTGGCGCGATAAAGGCTGAGCATATCGCCGTACTCGCGTTTCAGTGACGCCGGTTGCGCGACCGGGTACAGCCGTAGCCAGGGTTTTGCGGCATAGGCGTCAACGGGAGCGTTCATCGGGCGTGTTCTTCAAGCGACGGGGACGATGGGCGGCAACGGCGCAATTCGTGGGTGAGTCTTGGGCCTCGCCACCCGAACCAATCGCCACACTCGGCGGTCGGCGCGCGGGCGTCGCTCACCCGACGGCCATCGCGCAACTTTCCCCGACGGTCGGGCGAGACACGACCACGCGACTGAGCGTGGGGAATTCCGTCTTCAGGCGTGCGGCGAAGAACAGGCACAGGGCCTCCAGGGACGGACTTTCGAGGCCGGGATGGTCGTTCAGCAGGGAGTGATCCAGGCCGCCCGCCACCACTTTCAGCGCGCCATCCAGCCGCGCCAGATCGTCCACCCAGCCGATCGGCCCTGTCGCCGGCCCACGCAGGGTCGCTTCCACCTTGAACGAATGACCGTGCAGGCGGGTATAGGCGCCGTCTTTGGGTCCCCCCGGCAAACGATGGGCGGCGTCGAAGGCGGCGGCCTTGGTAATCTCAAAAACGGGCTGGGTCATCAATCCGGATAGGTAGCGACCGCTCAAGGCAGGCCCAGATATTTGTGCGTCTGCACGCTTAGACGCCATCTGGGATGGGCGAGGCAATAGGTCACCGCCGCCGCCGTCGCCGATTCGCGATCCCGCCCGTCCATTGGCTGCAGATAGAACCGCTCGAAGTCCAGCGCCTCGAACCTCGCCGGATCCACGCCCACCTGCGGATAGACGAGCTTCAGCTCCTGCCCCCGGGTCTGGGCCAAGGGGGCGTCAGCCTTGGGACTGACGCAGATCCAGTCAATGCCTTCGGGCGCGGCGAGCGTGCCGTTTGTTTCCACCGCGATGGCGAACCCCTCGGCGTGCAGAGCGGCGATCAGCGCGGCATCGAGCTGTAACAATGGCTCGCCGCCGGTACACACGACCAGCCGGGCTTCGGCCGCTCCGGTCCAGCACCGTGCAACCGCCTCCGCCAGCGCGGCGGCCGAGCGGAACTTGCCGCCGCCCTCGCCATCAACGCCAGCGAAATCGGTGTCGCAGAAATTGCAGACCGCCGCCGCCCGATCCTGCTCGCGACCGCTCCACAAGTTGCAACCCGCGAAGCGGCAAAACACCGCCGCGCGGCCCGCCTGGCCGCCCTCGCCCTGCAGAGTGAGGAAGATTTCCTTGACCGAATAGGTCATGGCGCCACCGCAGGCCGACCGGCGGCGACCCATTCATCCCAGCCCCGGGCGCGCAGGGCGCAGGCCGGACAGTCCCCGCAGCCCCATCCCCAGTCGTGACGCGTCGTGTGGTCGCCCAGGTAACAGGTATGGCTGTGCTCGACGATAATATCCACCAGGGCCTCGCCGCCTACCCCCTTGGTCATGGCCCAGGTTTGGGCCTTGGTCCGCGCCATCAGCGGGGTCAGGATGACAAAGTCCCGCTCCATCCCAAGATTGAGGGCGGTCTCCATGGCGTCCATGGTTCCGCGCCGACAGTCGGGATAGCCGGAGAAATCGGTCTCGCACATGCCGCCCACGAGAGATCCCAGACCCCGCCGGTCAGCCATGGCCGCCGCATAGGTCAGGAACACCAGGTTACGGCCCGGCACATAGGTGGAAGGCAGGCCCCGCGCCGTAGTCTCAATAACCTGGGCGCTGGTCAGGGCTGTATTGCCGATCGCTCCGAAAGCATGAATGTCGAGCACCCAGTCCTGGCCAAGGCGCGGCGCCCAGTGCGGGAACCGGTCAATGATCGCGGCGCGCACGGCGACGCGGGCTTCGAGCTCGACGGCATGGCGCTGGCCATAATCGAAGCCGATGGTCTCGACGACGCCGAAGCGGGCGAGGGCCCAGGCCAGACAAAAGGTGGAATCCTGGCCGCCGGAGAACAATACCAGGGCGCCGGCAAAGGGGAGGGTCATGCATTCCCTCTACACTTCTGTTCGCGGTTGCGGAATGAGCGGGGGTCCGGTCGTTGCGCTGGCGGTCTCGCCTCGCTATGTCCCGCCTTCCCCGACATTTCCCTTAAACGTTCAGCGGAGCCCCGATGGCCGCCCAATATATCTTTCAGATGCAGGCTCTCTCGAAGACCTATCCGGGCGGCAAGAAGGTGTTCGAGAACATCTGGCTGTCCTTCTATCCGGACGCCAAGATCGGCGTCGTGGGGGTCAACGGCTCGGGTAAATCCACTCTGTTGAAAATCATGGCCGGGCTCGACAAGGAATTCAATGGCGAGGCCAAGGCCCTCGACGGCACCAGGATGGGATATCTGGAGCAGGAGCCTCACCTCGACGACAGCCTGGATGTCTGGGGCAATGTGATTTCCTGGTGCGATGAAAAAAAGACCTTCGACGCCTTCAACGCCGTCGCCGCCCGGCTGGGCGACGACTATTCCGAAGAATTGATGGAGGAGATGACCGTCCTGCAGGAAAAGCTGGACGCTGGCGATCTATGGGACATCGATTCCAAGATCGAAATGGCGATGAACGCCTTGCGTTGCCCGCCCGACGACTCGCCAGTGGACAAGCTGTCCGGGGGAGAGCGGCGGCGCGTGGCTCTGGCCCGCTTGTTGCTCTCAAAACCCGACATGCTGCTGCTGGACGAACCGACCAACCACCTCGACGCCGAATCCGTGGCCTGGCTGCAGCACCATTTGGAAAACTTCCCCGGCTGCGTGATCCTGGTGACCCATGACCGCTATTTTCTGGATCAGGTCACCAAGTGGACCCTCGAACTCGATCGCGGCAAAGGCGTGCCGTATGAAGGCAATTATTCTGGCTGGCTGGAGCAGAAGGAAAAGCGCGTCCGCCAGGAGCAGAGTGAAAGCGACGCGCGGCAACGCGCCATGGCCCGCGAACTGGAATGGGTCCGATCATCAGCCAAGGCCCGCCAGGCGAAGTCCAAAGCCCGCCTCGCTTCCTATGACGAGATGGTCAATCAACAGGAGCGGGAAAAACAGAGCTTCGCCACCATCCAGATTCCGCCGGGGCCGCGGCTTGGCAATGTGGTGATCGAAGTCGAAGGTCTGGAAAAGGACTATGGCGACAAGGTCCTGTTCAACCAGCTCTCATTCAAGCTTCCGCCCAATGGCATCGTCGGGGTGATCGGGCCGAATGGCGCCGGCAAATCCACGCTGTTCAAGCTGATTACCGGCCAGGAGAAGCCCGACGCCGGATCAATCCGTCTGGGCGAGACGGTGAAGCTCGCCTATGTCGATCAGAGCCGCGATGATTTGAACCCCGGCGACACGGTCTGGCAGGCGATCTCCGGCGGCCTCGACATCATCAAGGTTGGCAACCGCGAACTGATCAGCCGCGCCTATGTCGGCTCGTTCAACTTCAAGGGCGGCGACCAGCAAAAGAAGGTGGGTTTGCTGTCGGGCGGCGAGCGTAACCGCGTGCATCTCGCGAAGACGCTGACGACGGGCGGCAACGTCATCCTGCTCGATGAGCCGACCAACGATTTGGACATCGAGACGCTGCAGAATTTGGAGGATGCCCTGGAGCAGTTCGCCGGCTGCGCCGTGGTGATCAGCCACGACCGTTGGTTCCTCGACCGCCTGTGCACCCACATTCTGGCTTTCGAGGGCGACAGCCACGTCGAATGGTTCGAAGGCAATTTCGAAGCCTATGAAGAGGACAAGAAGCGCCGACTGGGCGCGGACTCCCTCATTCCCAAGCGGATCAAGTTCCAAAAGTTTGGACGGTAGAGCGAGCGTCGCCGCGCGCCCCCCGCCGACCGTTGTCGACCAGGCGACTATTGTGGGGGCGTAACCCCGCCCGCACCGGTTGCCGGCGTCGCCATCGGGGGACTGGCGCCATTGGGCGGCATTGCGGCGTTGGGCGGCATGGTCCCCGGTGTCATGGGCGCGGCGCCGGCGGGCGGCATCGCCGTGGCGCCGGTCTGGCTAGCGCTCATCGCCGGCATGGCGGCGGAGGGTGCGGCTTCCGTGCTTCCCATCGCGCCGCCTGACGCCATCATCGCCATGCGTTGCTGGGCGCTCGCCTTCATATAGGCTTCAAGCTGAGCATAGGGGACGGGCTGGGCGGGCGCGGCATAGGCGCCGCCCATCATGACGTGCCTGTGCATTTTCGCGGAAGCGACGCCGGAAACCATCACGGCGACCGCGACCCCCGCGATCAGGATCTTGGCGTTCATCTCAAAATGTCTCCAATGACGAGCGGCTGGATTGTCGCCACTCGCGTGAGGAACGTTGTTTGTCGCCGTTTCGTTGCACGGTCGGGATCAAGGTCCGGGGATCAGTCGGTCGCGAGCCCCGCCACGAAGGCCCGAACTTGCGCGTCGTTCGAAAGCCTGAACAGCGGCGTCTGCGGCGCGAAGGCGTCAATGGCCGCCTGCATGCGGGGTCGCGTGGCCCGGTTCCAAGACCAGATATAGCGATAGAAGACCAGGTCGATCTTTTCCGGGCAGCCGGGCGCCAGGTCGCTACGGGACCGCCCAAAGCCGGTCAGGGCTCGCCAGATCGCACGCCACAAACAGACCAGCATCTGCTGTTCGATCCAAATGATGGTGTCGGCGCGTTCGAAGAAGGTTCGGCCAAAGCTTACGAAATTTCCATCTATGACCCACCGTTCGCCGGCCGCCGCCGCCTCGACCGAGGCACGGAACTCGACGGGATCCGATTCGGTCCAGCCCGGCTTCCAAAACAAGGCGTCAAGGTGGATGACCGGCAGGCCAAGCCGCGCGCCGACCGCGCGCGCCAGGGTGGACTTGCCGCCGCCGGAACAGCCGATGATTGTCACGCGTTGCATGGCGAGATCGATGGAATAGCGGCAAGGACCAAGTCAAGCCACGCTGGTTGGGTGGCTTTGTTGCGGTTGAACCGCTAAGGTTTCGCTGTCGAGACGCCTGATCGGGATGCCAAACTGATGTCGAAACCCGCCGTGCTGATCGTGCAGCCCCATCTGGGCATGCTGACACCTTTCCTGGAGCCGGACTTCACTGTCTGGCGCTTTTGGGAGGGTCCTCCGGTGGAGGCGGTGAGCGTCATTCGGGCCCTGGTGGTCGCCGGCGAGTTTCCCTTGAACACGGCTCTGGTCGATAGCCTGCCAAACCTGGGCATGATCGCCTGTTTCACGACCGGATATGATGGAATTGACCTGGACTGGGCGCGGGCCAGGGGATTGCAGGTCAGCCATTCTCCCGGGGTCAATCACGAAGACGTGGCCGATCACGCCCTGGGCCTGATGCTGGCGGCGTGGCGGCGAATTCTGGCGGGCGACCGCATCGTGCGTTCGGGAGAGTGGAAGTCCCATGAAAAGACCATCACAACCTCGCTCTCTGGCCGCAGGGTCGGCATTGTAGGGCTCGGCGATATCGGCGCCGCGGTCGCACGCCGCTGCGAAGCCTTCGGTCTTGAGGTCAGCTGGTGGGGTCCCCGCGAGAAACCCGGCGCCCCCTGGCCGCGCGCCGCCGACCTGATGGCCCTGGCCGCGAACAGCGATATCCTGGTCATCGCCTGCCGGGCGAGCGACGAGACGGTGGGCTTGATCTCGGGGTCGGTAATTGATGCACTCGGGCCGCACGGCCTCATGGTGAATGTTTCGCGCGGTCAGGTCGTGGACGAGTCGGCGCTGATTGTCGCGCTGCGATCCGGGCGCCTGGGCATGGCGGCCCTCGATGTGTTCCAGGACGAACCGACCTTGCCGGAGCGTTGGGCCGATGTCCCCCATACCGTGCTCACCCCCCACAGCGCCGGCGCGACGTCGGGGGCCATCCCGAAGATGGTCGCCCTGACGCACGAGAATTTGCGGCGCTTCTTCGCGGGCGAGCCGCTCGCCAATCCGGTGGAGGGCTAGAGCGGTTCTACGCCAGTTCTTCCGACGTCGGCGGCTCGAACCACGTGAAATAGAGGTCAAGCTGGTCGGTGGTCACGGTGAAGGTGTCCGCCGGCAAGTTGGCGTTTCGCAAAGCCAGACGACGCAGCAGTTCCTCGCGCGGAACATCAAGAAAGCATATCCGGGTGTTCGCGCCCAGGGCGACCGCCTTCGCGCGGTAGCTGTCCCGCTCCGACCGCGCCCAGACCCCGAAGTCAAGCACCACATCGACGCCGAGCGCCAATGCCCTCGCCCCGACCTCCCACAGCAGGGCCTCCACCGCCGCGCGCTTGACGTCATCATAGCCATCGCCCACGACGCGGGCCATCCATTCGTCCGGCGTCAGGCGCAAAGCCGGGCGTTCCGACTCCAGCATGCGGGCCAGAGTGGTCTTGCCGGCCCCCGGCAGGCCGCGGGGAAGGAAAACCGTCGCCATCCGCGCAGGCTCTTAGCCGTCTGGGGCACGGCCATCACCCTTGACAAGATCATATAAAGATATCTTTATATCTCAATGTCGCTGACCTCTGATCAGGCTGTGGAAATGCTGCGCGCGGCGGCGGAGCCAACGCGGTTGCGCATTCTGGCCCTGCTCGCCCGCGAGGAACTGGCGGTGCTGGAACTGTGCCGCATATTGGGCCAGAGCCAGCCTCGGGTCTCGCGGCATTTGAAACTGTTGGCCGATGCCGGTCTGGTGGAGCGATTTCCGGACGGCGCCTGGGTGTTTTACCGCCTGGCGGGCGCGGCGCCGGCCCGGGCCTTGATCGATCAGGCCCTGGCCCTGATCTCGGGCCTCGACATCACCCATGCCCGCGACGCCGAACAACTGGTGGGCGTCAGCGCCGAGCGCGCCGGACAGGCCGCGGCCTATTTTGGCGAGAATGCCGAGCGCTGGGACGAAATTCGCTCGCTCTACACCTCCGAAGCGGCGGTGGAGGCGGCCATATTGGCGGCGGCGGGCGAGGGGCCGTTTGACCGCATGGTGGATCTGGGCTCCGGCACCGGTCGGATGTTGACCCTGCTCGGCGACCGGGCGCGCAACGCCGTGGGTCTCGATCTGTCGCGCCAGATGCTCAACATCGCGCGCAGTCACGTGGCCGCCGCCGGCCTGGCCGCCTGTGAGCTTCGCCACGGGAACATCCTTGGCACCGGCCTGCCGGGCGGCGAGGCCGATCTGGTTGTCGTGCATCAGGTCCTGCATTTTCTGGGCGAACCGGCGGCGGCGGTGGCCGAGGCCGCACGTTTGGTGGCGCCCGGCGGCCGCCTGCTGATTATCGATTTCGCCCCGCACAATCTGGAGTTCCTGCGCGCCGACCATCGCCATCGCCGCCTGGGCTTCCTGGACGTCGAAATGGAGCGCTGGCTCGACGGCGCCGGCCTGGGACCGGTCTCCATCGTCAGCCTGCCCCCG
>JAYUBD010000082.1:0-2504 GCA_043740995.1 Caulobacteraceae bacterium
TGACCTTCGCGCTGCGCTGGATGGCGGATCGCGGCATAGCCTCGCACTCCGCGGCGCTGATCGGACGGTATTTCGGGGTGCTGGCCCTGGTGGCCGCGGGTCTGGCCCTGGCCACGGCGGGGCGTTTCTATTTCGTGACCAGGCTGGGCGAGCGGGTCGTCGCTGATCTGCGCGGCGCCCTCTATGCGCACGTCATGACCCTCGACCAGGCCTTCTTCCTTGAGGTGCGCACCGGCGAGGTGTTGTCACGGATGACCACCGACCTCACTCTGGTGGAGAGCATGGTCGGCTCAACGGTGTCCGTGGCTCTGCGAAACCTGCTGACGGTGATCGTCGCCCTGACGGTTTTGGTGATCGTCAATCCGGGCCTTACCGGCTTTGTCGCCCTGCTCGCCGTCCTGATCCTGGCGCCCTTGTTCATTGTCGGACGCCAGGTCCGGCGCCTGTCCGTCCGGGCCCAGGAACGGTTCGCCGACGCCGTCGGCTATGCGGCGGAGACTCTGGACGCCCTGGACACCGTCCAGGCCTTCGGCCGCGAGGCGCGCGCCGGCGCGCGGTTCAAGGCCGCCGTCGAGGCGGCGTTTCGGGTTTCGCTGTCGCGGATCGGCGCCCGCGCGGCGATGACCGCCCTGGTGATGATCCTGGTTTCCGGCGGCATCGGTCTGGTGCTGTGGCGAGCTTCGCTGGCCGCCTTCGTCGATCACTCGATGACCGCCGGCGCCCTGCTGCAGTTCGTGTTCCTATCGGTGTTGGCGGCGGGCGGGGTTGGATCCTTGGGCGAGGCCTGGGGCGACGTGCAGAAGACCGCCGGGGCCATGACCCGGATCGGGGAATTGCTCGATGCGCGACCGGCGATCGCCGCGCCCGCCAGGCCCACGCCCCTGCCGGTTCCCGCGCGCGGCGCGGTGGCGTTCGAGAATGTGGTGTTCAACTATCCCGGCCGTCCGGACCTTCCGGCGCTCAACGGCTTTGATCTTCAGGTTCGGCCCGGTGAGCGCGTGGCGCTGGTCGGGCCGTCGGGGGCGGGCAAGAGCACGGTGTTTCGCCTGCTGCTCAGGTTTTACGACCCGCAGGCGGGCGTCGTGCGACTTGACGGCGTCGATGTGCGGGACGCCGACCCGGCGGCAGTGCGCGCCCGCATCGCCCTGGTGGCCCAGGACGCGCCCCTGTTTTCAGGCTCGGCCCTGGAGAACCTGCGGTTCGGTCGCGAAGATGCCTCGCCAGAAGCGATCGATGCGGCCACCCGCGCCGCCGAAGCGCGGTCGTTTCTGGCGGCGCTGCCACAGGGTCTGGAAACCCCGCTGGGCGAACGCGGCAAGACGCTTTCAGGCGGTCAGCGCCAACGCCTGGCCATAGCCCGCGCCCTGCTGCGCGACGCGCCGCTGTTGCTGCTGGACGAGGCGACCAGCGCCCTGGACGCCGAGAACGAACGCCTGGTGCAGGGCGCGCTGGACGACGCCATGGCCGGACGCACCACCCTGGTGATCGCCCATCGCCTGGCCACCGTCCTCAAGGCCGACCGCATCGTGGTGATGGACCAGGGCCGCGTCGTCGAGAGCGGCACGCACGCCGGGCTTTCCGCCCAGGGCGGCCTCTATGCCCGGCTGGCGAGGCTGCAATTCGGCGGCGAGGCGGCGGATCGCCCGCTTCCCGGTTAACGCCGCCTTCACGTCGATTCGCCATGCTCGTCCAACACCCTGGAGGACGCATGAGCGCGACAATCGATAAGATCATGGTGGGCGACTGCATCGAGCAGATGGCCCGCCTGCCCGAACGATCCGTGGATCTGGTGTTCGCCGATCCGCCTTATAACCTTCAGCTCGGCGGCGACCTGCTGCGACCGGACAATTCCAAGGTCGACGCCGTCGACAATGACTGGGACCAGTTCGCGTCGTTCGAAGCCTATGACCAATTCACCATCGCGTGGATGACCGCCTGTCGCCGGGTGCTGAAAGACGACGGGGCGCTGTGGGTGATCGGCAGCTACCACAATATATTTCGGGTGGGTCGGGTGCTGCAGGATCTCGGCTTCTGGATCTTGAACGACGTCGTCTGGCGCAAGGCCAATCCGATGCCGAATTTCAAGGGCACAAGGTTCACCAATGCCCATGAGACCCTGATCTGGGCGGCGAAGAGCCGCGGCGCCCGGCGCTATGCCTTCAACTATGACGCCATGAAGATGGCCAATGACGACATCCAGATGCGCTCGGACTGGGTGCTGCCGCTGGCCACCGGCGAGGAGCGGATCAAGGATGCGGCGGGGGTCAAGGCGCACCCGACCCAGAAACCCGAAGCCTTGCTGCACCGGGTGATTCTCGCCTCGACCCGGCCCGGCGACGTGATCCTGGATCCCTTCTTCGGGGTCGGCACCACCGGCGCGGTGGCCCGGCGGCTGGGCCGCCGATTCATCGGCATCGAACAGGATGCCGGCTATGCCGCCCTGGCCGAGACCCGCATTTCGAAGGTCGTGCCCACCGCGCCGGAAGACCTGGTGGTCACCGGCT
>JAYUBD010000083.1:0-2503 GCA_043740995.1 Caulobacteraceae bacterium
GCCGATTGGCTGCCCGATCGCGACCTCATCACCTTTGACATGCCGGGCGTCGGCGGCTCGCCAAGCCCGCGTTTTCCCTACCGGCCGTGGACCATGGCCCTGCGCGCCGCGCGCCTGCTCGACAAGCTCGGCTATGACGGCCAGGTAGATGTGATGGGCGTGTCATGGGGCGGCGGCATGGCCCAGCAATTTGCCTTTCAAAACCCCAAACGCGTCGGCAAGCTGATCCTGGCGGCGACAGCGGCCGGCGTCTTCATGGTCCCCGGCGATCCCAGGGTGCTGTCAAAAATGGCCAGTTCGCGCCGCTATGGCGATCCAAGCTATATGCGCGCGAACTTCCAGACCCTTTATGGAGACGTAATGGGCTCGACCGATCATGTGTCGCGGCTGCAACCACCGACGCAACGCGGTTACCTTTACCAGCTGGGCGCGATGGTCGGCTGGACCAGTGTCCCCTTCCTGCCGTTCATTAAACAAAAGACGCTGGTGCTGATGGGCGCTGACGACAAGATCGTGCCGGTGGTGAACGGGCGGCTGTTGGCCAGTCTGATTCCGCACGCCCGCCTGGAGATCGTCGCTGGCGGACATCTGTTCCTTGTCGCCAGGCCGGAGGCCTCGATCCCGCTGATCGAAGCCTTCCTCGCCGAGCCGGACGCTGTCGCCCCTCGTTTGAAAAAGGCCGCCTGACGGCTGAGTCGGACTCAGGTCGGCGGCGCGGCGACGGCGAGATCTGCTTTCGAGGACTTGCGGCGCGCGCGAGGCGGGACTTTGGGCGTTGGCGCCTTGGCGAGCGGCGCATCGGCCAATCCGAAGGCCTTCTCAAGAACCACCAACTCTTCTTCCAACATGTCGGCCAGACTCTGAACCTCCGACAGGACATTGGCGCCGGCGATCAGGCCAAATTCCAGTTTGTCACAATAGCTTTGCACGGTGATGTTCAGAGCCAATCCATGCGTCGGGATCGACACCGGCCAGATGTGGAGCAACTCCGCGCCGGCCGCGTAAAGCGCCACCCTGGGCCCGGGTACATTCGAGATGGTGACATTCGCCGACGGCGGCATCACATCCGAAAGCCCTGAGCGGGCGTGAACCATGGCCAGCATCTGCATCGCCATGGGCGCGCCCAGGGTCGAGGCGTTTTGCATCAGCGGAGCGAATTCCTTCATGGGGCTGACCAGTTCCTTGGCGCGGGTCGCGTCGGCGATAATAGCGGCCATGCGTTCCTTGGGATCGGCGACATCGGTGGCCAGCTGGCAAATCATCGAGGAGACCTGATTGTTGGCGTCGGCGTTGCCTTCCTCACGCAGGGAAATCGGCACCGCAGCACTCAGCGAATTGTCTGGCAGGCTCCCGGTTGCAATTAAATGGCGGCGCAACACCCCGCTGGAGAGAGCCAGCACGACATCATTGAGCTTGCCGCCGGCCGCCTTGCCGACCGCCTTGGCCCGACTCATCGACAGGGTCGCGGCGCCGAAGGCCCGCTCGGAGCTGATCGCCCTGTTGAGCGGCGTCATCGGCGTCACCAGCCTGCGTAGTTCACCCAGCTTCGATACATCCAACAGGCCCGGAAGGGCCTTGGCCGCCGCCCGCGCCATGGCTGGAAAGGCCGCGGCGGCGTTCACGCTCGTCTCCACCTGCGTCAGGGCGTGGTCAAGCAGGGTCGGTCCCAGACCGGATTCTCCCGTGCGCGGCAGGGAAAACCTCTCCGGTTTGGACCCCAAGGGCCGGGTCCACAGGCGCGCGTAGGATTCCAGCGCGGCGCCCGCCGCCCGCAGGCCGCTGAAGCGCTCGTCGCCGAGGTCAGCCGTCTCGACATCGGCGTCCGCCGTTCGGGGCTGTCTGGGCGGCGGATTGGCCGTAACGTCATAGATGATCTTGGTCAGAGCCACGCCGGCGCCGCCGTCGATCAGCGAATGGTGCACCTTGCTGTAGAGGCCGATCAGATTGTCGTGCAGGCCCTCGAAGACATAAAACTCCCACAGCGGGCGGGCGCGATTGAGCAGCTTGGCGTGCATCCACCCGACGACCCGGCGCAGGGTGGCCAGATCGTCCGGCTCGGGCAGGCCGGCGCGCAGGACGTGTCGGTCGAGATCGAACTGATCGTCCTCGATCCAGCTGGGATGGTCGATATCCAGAAGCGTCGGCACCAGCTTGCGCTTCAGCATCGGGGCGACGTCCATGCGATCGGCGATCTGGGCTTTGAACGCCTCGAAAAAATCTCCGGTGTACCCGTCGGGCAGTTTGAGCAACGACAGGGAGCCGACATGCATCGGCGTCTCCGGCGTCTCCAGATAGAGGAACGCCGCATCCACGGACGATAACCGGATCGTCTTTGCCATAGGCTTTTTCCGAAGGAGTTAGGGTCCGTAAGCCAGGGCGAACGGGCCGGTGCGCGCGAACGGTTTGAACTCGCCTTCCGGCTGAGCGAGGCGGTCGGCGAGCGCCCACAGCGCCGCCGGATTGACGCCGAGCCCGACGTGGCTCGCCAGGCGGATCTCGACGG
>JAYUBD010000084.1:0-2501 GCA_043740995.1 Caulobacteraceae bacterium
GTCGGCGCGCCCAGCTCATCGAGCAGGGCCAGAAGGTCGGCCTTCAGAGAGAACAGGTCGTCTTCGCCGGACTGGTCCCAGCGTCGGGGGCCGTGCGGCGCCAGAACCGCGGCGATGGCGGTGCGCTGATCGGCCGGGGCGTCGCCGCTGAACACCGGTCCCACCTCGAACAGGGCGACATCGGGAAATCCGCGCCGGATGTTGCGGCCCACGGCCTCGATCAGGCCCGGCAGCACCGAAGGGCGCATGCAGTTGAGTTCGGCGGCGATCGGGTTTTCCAGCACCAGGGCGTCATCGCCGCCGCCGAACAGGCGCGCGGTGTGCTGGGCGGTGAACGACCATGTCAGAGCCTCCTGATAGCCGACGGCGGCCATGGCCCGGCGGGCCAGCCGAACGCGAGCCTGGCGCGCGGTCAACACGCCCCCGACGGCGCGGGCCATTGGCGGCAGCGGTTGGGCGGGCAGGGCGTCATAGCCCTCGATGCGGGCGACCTCCTCGACGAGATCGGCGGGACCTTCCACGTCGCGGCGCCATGAGGGCGGCGACACCCGCCCCTCCTCATGCGTGAAGCCCAGATCGCTCAGGATTTTCCAGGTTCGAGTCGCCGACACGTCGAGCCCCGACAGCCGCCGGACATAGGCCGGATCGAAGGCGACCGAAGGCCTGGGGCCGGGGGCGGCGCCCGCCATGACCAGATCAGACGCCTCGCCGCCGCACAGCTCCAGGATCAGGGCCGTGGCCAGCTCCAGGCCGGGCGCCAGAGAGGCGGGATCCACGCCCCGCGCGAACCGGTACTGGGCGTCCGAGACGATGCCGGTGTCGCGGCCGGTCTGGGCGGTGCGAATGGGATCAAACCAGGCGCTCTCGACAAACACCTCGGTGGTGGCGTCCGAACAGCCGGTCGACGCACCGCCCATCACGCCGCCCAGGCCGATGGCGCCTGACGCATCGGCGATGACGCAGATTTCGGGGCCGACCGCATAGATCTTGCCGTCCAGGGCCTCGACCCGCTCACCGTCCCGGCCAAGCCGGGCCTCGACAAAATTGCCGGAAAGCCTGGCCGCGTCATAGACGTGCAACGGCCGGGCGCGGTCATGGGTGATCAGATTGGTGATATCGACCAGGGCGCTGATCGGCCGCAGGCCAATGGCTCGCAAATGCTGTTGCAGCCAGGCCGGAGAGGGGCCGTTCTTCACCCCTCGTATCAGCCGCCCGGCGAAAGCCGGACAGGCGTCCGGCGCCGGCAGCCGAATCTCGATCGGGCATGGGAAGGCGCCGGTTATCGGCGCGGGCTCGGCATCCTTCAATATGCCGAGGCCGGCGGCGGCCAGATCGCGGGCTATGCCTCGCACGCCCAGCCAGTCGGGACGGTTGGGGGTGACCTCGAAGTCGATCACTGCTTCGAGGCCCAGCGCCTCGGCGGCGGGCATGCCCACCGCCAGATCGCCGAACTCCAATATGCCGTCCGACTCTTCGGCGATCTCCAGCTCGGCGGCCGAACACAGCATGCCGTGTGAGACGATGCCACGCACAGCCCTGGGTTCCAGCTTTATCCCCGAACCCGGAATATAGGTCCCGATGGGGGCGTAGAGCGTGACCAGGCCCGTCCGGGCATTGGGCGCCCCGCAGACGATCTCCTTGCGCCCATCCCGGGTATCGACCTGACAGACCCGCAGGCGGTCCGCATTGGGATGCTGCACGGCCTCCACGATCCGGGCGACCGAGAACGCGGCCAGCTTCGCCGCCGGGTCATCCACATGCTCGACCTCAAGGCCGGCCATGGTCATGGTCTCGACCATTTCGGCGACGGTCGCCTGGGTGTCCAGGTGCTTCTTGAGCCAGTAGGGGGTGAATTTCATTGGTCGGCTCCGTCAGCTCAGGCCCGACGCCGGATTGGGCGCGGCGAAGGCGGAGAAGCCGTAATGGGCAAGCCAGCGCACGTCGCTGGAGAACATGTCGCGCAGATCGGGCATGCCGTATTTGAGGCGAGCCAGACGATCGACGCCGCAGCCGAAAGCGAATCCCTGCCATTCATCGGGATCGATGCCGCAATTGCGCAGGACATTGGGGTGGACCATGCCGCAACCGAGGATTTCGGACCATTCGGTTCCCTGGCCGATCTTCACCTCGCCGCCGGAGGTGTCACACTGCACATCCATTTCGGCCGAAGGCTCGGTGAACGGAAAATGGTGTGGTCGAAACCGGGTGACGACGCTGGACAGCTCGAAGAAGCGGGAAATGAACTGATCCAGGGTCCATTTCAGATGACCCATATGGATGTCGCGATCGATCACCAGGCCTTCGATCTGATGAAACATCGGCGTGTGGGTGGCGTCGCTGTCGCAGCGATAGGTGCGCCCGGGCGAGATGATTCGGATCGGCGGCGTCTGGCCGGACGCGATCCAGGGGGCGGCGGGCGGGGTGTTGGTCTTCTGCATGGCCCGCACCTGCACCGGACTGGTGTGGGTGCGCAGCAGCTTGCGCTCACCGTCAGGGCCGGG
>JAYUBD010000085.1:0-2498 GCA_043740995.1 Caulobacteraceae bacterium
CGTCGTCGAGCGTCAGCAGAGCGTGGACGGGGTGATCAAGTGGTTGATCCGCTTTGCCCCCGGCGTCGAAGCGGAAACCGTGTTCATTCCGGATGTTGGCCGGTCCGGCGCCCTGTGCGTGTCCAGCCAGGTGGGGTGCACGCTCAACTGCACCTTCTGCCACACCGGCACCCAGGCCCTGGTGCGCAACCTGACCGCCGCCGAGATCGTCGCCCAGGTGCAGGTGGCGCGCGACGACCTTGGCGAGTGGAGCGCCGCGCCCGGCGAGCGGCGGCTGACCAATATCGTGTTCATGGGCATGGGCGAGCCGCTGTATAATCTGGACGGGGTGGCGGACGCGCTCGACATCATCAGCGACGACCAGGGCATCGCCATTTCCCGCCGGCGGGTCACGGTGTCGACCTCCGGCGTCGTCCCGCAATTGATCCCCCTGGGCACGCGGACCGGCGCGATGCTGGCGATTTCCCTGCATGCCACCAATGACGCCTTGCGCGACGAGCTGGTGCCGCTGAACAAGAAATATCCGATTTCCGAACTGCTGGCCGGCATTCGCGCCTATCCGGGCCTGTCCAACGCCCGGCGCGTCACCTTTGAATATGTCATGCTCAAGGGGATCAATGACAGCCCGGCCGAGGCCCGCGCCCTGGTCCAGCTGCTGGCCGGCATTCCGGCCAAGATCAATCTGATTCCGTTCAACCCCTGGCCGGGCAGCCCCTATGAATGCTCCAGCGGCAATCGGATCCACGCCTTTGCCGACATCGTCAACGCCGCCGGCTACGCCTCGCCGATCCGCACCCCGCGCGGGCGGGATATCCTGGCGGCCTGCGGGCAGTTGAAATCCGCGAGCGAGAAGGTCCGGGCGAGCGCGCGGCGGGATGCCGCGCGATCACCCGCCTGAGCTGACGCGGACCGGGGAGGCCGGACCCACTCAACCGGCGGGGGCGCCGGATCGTTAGCGCGGCGGCAGGGCCGCCGCGGCGGCCATCACCTCGGCATATTGCCCGCCTTTGCGGTAACGATAGAGATAGGTCGGGATGATCGGCTCGAGCGCCGAGGCCGCCACGCCCAGGGCCGCGAGCCCCAGGGCCCCGTCGGCGACTACATTGTCGGTCCGCAACAGGGCCACTTGGTCGGTGGTGATCGGCGGCGGCAAGGACAGCCTGGCCATGGCGTCGCCCACCGCGCCGAGCAGATTGGCCAGGGGGAAAGGCACGTCCAGCAGCAGACGCTTCAGGCCGATCTCCGCCAGCACCAGGGTCATCAGCGCCTTGAATGTATAGACGCTCGGCCCGCCCAGTTCGTAGACGTGGCCGGCGGTGGCGGGATCGGCAATTGCGCGGGCGATGGCGGCGGCCACATCGGCCACGAATACCGGCTGAAAGCGCGTATGGCCGCCGCCGATCAGCGGCAGGACCGGCGACAGCGTCGCCATCGAGGCGAAGCGGTTGAAGAACTGGTCATCGGGCCCGAACACCACCGACGGTCGGATGATCGTCGCGCCAGGAATGACCTCGCGCACGGCCGCCTCGCCGGCGGCTTTCGACCGGGCATAGTGCGCGACCGACCCGGCGTCCGCGCCGATGGCGGAGATCTGCACGAAGCGGTCGATGCCCCGCGCCCTGGCCGCGACGGCCAGACCGCGCGCGGCCTCGACATGCAGGCCGTCAAAAGTCTGGCGTCCGGACGGATAGAGGACGGCGACGGCGTTGATGCAGGCCTCGGCCCCGTCCAGGGCGCGCGTCACCGAGGCGGCGTCGCGGATATTGGCCTGGACCACCTCGATCTGCCCGACATCCCCCAACATCCGCAGCCGATAGCCCCGCCCCGGATTGCGCACCGCGACGCGCACCCGGGCGCCGTCCCTGGCCAGGGCCCGGACGATCTGGGCGCCGACAAAACCGGAGCCCCCGAAAACCGTCACCAGACCCTTCACGCACATCTCCTAAAGCTCGCGCCCCGCCAGAGGGCGGCGACCGCGCTGAACCGGCGTTTGCGATAGACGAGGCGCCCCACCGGCGCAACGGGGCGCGGGGGACTGCCTCAGTTTGAAATCGACGGGACTTGATCCCCTCGCATGATGCCCCGCGCTCATATATGCTTAGCGGAAAGCAAGGAAGCAAGCCGTGTCCCACTTCCGACTCAAATACGAGTACCCCAGCGTTCACAGTTCATCCGGTTCCGCATGGGTAATGCTGGGCGAGTATGAAATGACGCAGGATTGCGCCTCAGCCGGAGAGCTGGAAAGCGCGATCAACGCGCTTCATGGTGAACTGGACAAGATTGCGAAGGATGGACGCCAAGCGTTTGCCGAAACCAAAAAAGCACAAATGGAGGCCTCCGCACGTGCCAAGGGATCATAAAGGTACCAAACGCCCCGCCGACGTGATCGGCAACGCCGTGCACGTCATGAAGGTGCTAACCGGCGAGGCTGACGACGACACGCCTGATGACGGCAAGGACAAGGCGGCTCAAGCGATGGGCCGCAAGGGAGGGGCGGC
>JAYUBD010000086.1:0-8250 GCA_043740995.1 Caulobacteraceae bacterium
CGTCCGCTTATTTTTAAGTGGACGCTTATCGTCCAAATCACCCGCCCGGAATCTCAGCCCGCGCCTCCCGCCGCAAGAGGGCCATCAGACCCCGGTTACAGTGCCGACCAAGCCCTAGCGCCTCACCGCGACACGTGCTGAGACAGGGTCGGCCGGGAAAAGTCAATCTGCCGGGCGAGATCGTCAACGGACAATTCGCCGGCGCTCAGAGCGCTGAGTACCCGCGGGCTGCTCTCGTTCCCCGAGGCATGCAGCGGACCGATCGACGTCTGAAGGGGCTGGATAATTCGCCACGCAGGAGCGCGTTCAAGCGGTAAGCGTCGACGACCTGCTCGCCGCGCGCCGCCACCAAGGCGCTCGCCGAGGCCGCCGACCACCGTTGACCCGGCTTCGCGCGAAGTCACCGAACGCCGCCAATTTGCATTCAACCGCTTCGAAATCATACAGTTTCGGGTTATAGATCCTCGGCATTGAGGCTACATCTTGGAATCTGTTAATGCTTCATCTATGATGAACTATTTCATATTACAAGCTAATCTATTAATTGCAACATCTACTAACGCTTCAGCGCGTCCCCGATTTTGTCCTGTGCCTTGCCGACTGCATTCTGCACTGACCCGACAGCCTTCTCAACGGCACCCTCCGCGCGCAGCTTGTTGTTACCCATTGTCTTGCCGACAACTTCCTTGATGGAGCCTTCTGCCTTCTTAATGGTGCCTTGGATTCTATTGGTACTCATGGTTTCAACCTTTCAGATATCGGTAGCGACTCGTTGGGTGGATTTCTCTCGGAGTGAGGACGTCGCAACGTGGGGTATTTGTCATACCTTGAAAACGGCAGCCTTGATCTTAGTCAAATGCATCATCGACCCGCGCGTGCGGGGCGCGTCGTCACCCGAGAGGGCTGGGTCGACCATTTGGACTGGTCACGATCAAGGCCGCCGAGACGATCAAGATTAGCGCCGCCAACCCGGCCAGGAAGGCCACGAGTGGGCTGAACTCTACGATCAAAGCGCCCGCGTGATGGCTAATGCGGTGCAACGCACGGCCCACCGTGGCAAGAATCCCCGCGCCCATCACGGCGAGCAGGGCGGCGATGATCCGATATATGAACTGCCACATGGCGGAATCTCCAATCTGGGGATGCGAGGATCGGGGAGTTTCGCCCTGCTCGCATTGATTCAGATCACGCGGTTCAGCGCCCGGTCACGGCGACAGCCCGTTTAGCGTCCCACCCGTAAATGTCGGGTCGAAAAGCAATCGCGACGTCCGCCTCGGCGGTCGCCGTTCGGTAGCCGGTGCTCTGCTCATGCATCCTCGACATTCGTTTGCGAGTCGACGAGCTTCGCACCCGCCGCCTTACCGGCGACAGCCCCAAGCGTCGCTCGTCGGCTTGTCCGATTGGTTGAGTAGATCCTGTCCGAGCGCCAACCGCTCGTCTACGTAAGATTCGGCCAGAAGCGATTGTTTTTGCAAAGGGCGTCCAGTGCGCGGCGGCCCAAGCCGATCACTATCTTCTCGCGCGCCACCTGTCGGTCGGTTAGGCGCTTGAGCGCCGTCCCATCGCCGATGAGGCCCTCCCCCGTGGCAATATCGTTGAGCTCGCCAAGGCAATCCAGCAGCGCCTTGATCCTCGCAACGATATGGCGGCCCATCTTCGGGTGCGCTTTGAAGAGAGCCGCGAAGACTTCCACTTCATAGCGCAAGGTCTTTGTCCGGATCCGAAGCTTGTGACGTGCTTCACGGCCCTGGTCGAACCTGCGCCCCTGCTTCCTCGCATGTCGGCGAGCCCTTTCGAGGGCATTGGCGGCGAATTGGGCAATCGGACCGTCACGTAGACGCCCCGCCCTGCCCCGGACCTTCGTCCAAGGTCCGACCTCGATCCAGGTCAGGATATCGAGCAACAGCGCAGAAAATCGGTCCCCTTCGGAGGCGTTGCGGGCCCGGGCATAAGCGGCATTGCGCGTGACGCGCAGTCGCCGTCCCAAAACGGCCGGTTTCTCTGTTTTCCGCCTCGCCGGCGAGGCGCGCACAAAAGCGCCAGAGAGAAACACATCAATGTTGCGGGCAGGACCCAGCTCGCCTGAAAGCCATTCGAGCTCGGCCTTGATCCTATCCATCCGTCCGTCCGAGACGATCGGTTTGAAGGTTGATAAACTGCTTCGAAGGCGCCGCGCACCCAGGCGCAATTGGTGGATCACCTCAGCCTCCGGTGTCTCGCGCAAGTCTTCTGCGTTTCCAGCAATTTGCTTGAGTGTCGCCAGAGCGATCGTCTTGAACGCAGCGCCGGCAGTCATTTCGCGTTCGAGGGCCGGGACCCTAAACCGTCGACCCGGCGGTCCCTTCTTGTCCATCAATGCGAAGCCGCGATCGGCCTTTGTGGTAAAGCTGACGCGCATGGCGAAGGCTTTGCGCAGTTGGCCGGCGAAAGCGAATAGTGTCGCCGCTTTGCCCAACTTCAACTCCAGCTCAAGTTCGCCGAAAGCGCTTGAGCGGCCAGCCCGCGTTGCTTCGCCCTTATCGACGCTGACTTCCACCGTTGATCCGGCTTCGCGCAAAGTCACCGAAAGCCGCTCAACGCTAACGGTGAAGAGTGGCTCCAGAGCCAATCCGTGCAGGACGGCCCCGACAGGCGTGGACTGCAGGAGTTCTGGATCCGGGGAACCGCTGTCGACGGGCGCTTCCCATTCCCCGCGACCGGCGCTGCTCCAAGCGGAAATCGATTTGACTGTTTGGGTCCATCGTCCCCCCTCCTCCCTTACGCGCAACGAGAAGCCAGCCTTGCGCAACGCCTGATCCGGCGTGTCAAAATATACCGAAATAAGCCTTCGGGTGGCTGGCGCATCGCCGAGGCCGAGGTGCGCGATCAGCGCGTCAGCGTCCGCGAGATCGAACGCGAACTTGAGTTCGATCTCGCGATTCTCGCGATTGGGGTCAACCATTACATGGACGCTCCACCGTCATCGCCTACGCCCGAACCTGCGCCGTCGAATCCGGCGTGATGCCTCATCTTGATGGAATGCGGACGGACCAACACTCGCGAGCAATGCCCGTTCAGCCAAGTTTGAAGCAGTCTACACGCTTCGCGGATAAACCCGTCCCGGACAAGCACGACCGATTCCCAGAACGGCCACGCGCTTCAGAAACCAACCAGAGCGCGAAGGGCGGCGACGCCGCCGACGCGCCGCCGCCAGTGGGGCGAACGACCCCCCGAGGAGGGGGGGGAAGAAGCTAGTCGTAGGAGCTCAATTGATCGACGCGTGGTCATCGACTGCCCGCACACCAGGTGCAGCCCAGGCTGCGCGCTCATCCGGCGGTTGGCAAGGAGAGTGTCGAAACCACAGTGACTTACGGTCGTGCCTTAGACCACGCCGCAGTCTCGGCAACGGCGATCCAGCGCTTAGTCGAGCCTGAAATGCCGAGGGATGGCACCGTGACCACTAGGTAGACGGCCAGCCGGCGATCGTTCGCCAGATCTCTTGCAACAGACTAAAGCAACCGTCGCGAGGGTCGGTGGTTTCGTCGATATTGGCGTCTTCGATGGGGCGTGAATGCATGGGATCCTGGGTTAGACTTCCACCTCCTCCTTCGAGCGTCGGTCTTTCAGCAGATTGAGCACGCCGATCAGCGCGACAAGAGCAAAGCCTCCACCGGTCAGAAAGGTCAACGATGATCCCCGCGACGACCAGATCGCACCCGCGAGAACGCTGGCGGCAAGCATCGTCACGCCTGTCGCGAGATTGAAAAGCCCGAACGCTGTACCTCGCAGCCTGACAGGGGCCGTGTCGGCCACCAAGGCCGCGAGCAATCCCTGCGTCAGGCCCAAGTGCAGACCCCACAGCGCGACCCCAATCAGAACGCCCGCGATGTTCCCAACGAGCGCTAGCACGAGGTCAGCGATTATCAAGACCCCAATCCCGCTCGCCAGTAGAGTCTTGCGTCCCAGAGTGTCGGACAAGCTGCCGACCGGGGCGGAGACAATCGCATAAACAACGTTCATCACAATCAGCACAACGGGCACCAGCGTCAGCGGAATGCCTGCGTCGCGCCCACGGAGCACGAGGAAGGCTTCGCTGAACCGCGCCATCGAGAAAAGCACACCCACGGCGACAGCAAGCCAGAATGGTGCGCCGATGGATCGTACTTCCGACCAACTTATCGGTGATTTGGCGTTCTTAGGCTGTTTGGCGCCAGAGGGCTCCTTGACGCCTAGCACGAGCAAGACCACGGCAATTGTTGCGGGTATGACGGCGAAGGCGAAGACGGTTCGCATGTTGTCGTTGAGGACCACCATCAGCCCGACGGCGAGAAGGGGACCGACGAAGGCGCCCACGGTGTCGAGCGATTGTCTTAGGCCAAATCCGGCGCCTCGGAGTTTTTCTGGCGTGACATCGGCCACCAACGCGTCGCGCGGCGCGTCGCGCAGACCCTTTCCAATCCGGTCCATGAACCGGGCCGCGAGGACCTCACACGGTGTGACGGCGAATGGGAAGATTGGCTTGGTGATCGCAGCGAGGCCGTAGCCGAGCACCGTCAGCAGCTTCCGTCGTCCCAGTCTATCGCTCAGCCAGCCGGAGAAGACCTTGGTGATGGAGGCGGTGGCTTCGGCAATGCCTTCGATCAGGCCAACCAAAGCCGGCGAGGCGCCAAGACTTACGACGAGGAACACGGGCAAGAGGCTGTGGACCATCTCCGAGGAGATATCCATGAACATTGAGACGAGGCCCAAGGCCCAGATCGTGCTGGGCACCCGTCGGATGCGTTCAAACATTTGGGTGCGGCCCCTTCACCGGTCGCCAAAAGTTGCGGGGTGATATCGACCGGGCGAAAGGGCAGAGCGCAAGCGGAAGAACCGGTGTCGAGCCTCCGCCCCAAGGAACCGCTGTTGCCAGACAAGGCCCCGGGGAACGCCCCCGGACTCCCGCGTTTGAATTGATCTGGCGCAATGCATACTGCTTTCGGCTGGTGATACGATCAGCCGTCAATCTCGGGAAGGTTGCCGAAACCGAGGCGGCCCACTTATACAGAACCGGCGCTGCCGCCGGATTGATATCTCATGCGCACCCTCGTCGAGCCGTCGTCCACACACTGTGAATTTTGCGGAGGCGAGTTGAGGCTTATACTTGTTGAGCCAGTCGTGCTCACCCCAGAGTTCCAGGAGGAAAGGTTTGTCTGTTCAAACTGTGGACATCAGCAGTCGTGCGTCGTCGTGCGGGACAAACTTTCCGGTCCCACTCAGAACTGAGATTGCCACGTCCATCGTGGCCTAAGGTTAGTAAGGTCCACAGTCGCCAAGGGGCCTTAGGCTTCGGACGGGCAGCTAGCCGTCTACAGGAGCAATTGGCTCTTCATAAGCTCCATTCTTCCGGCTTTGAGCTGGATAGAGCCAATGGGTCAGGTCATCACGATCGGGTTGGACATCGCGAGGTTGGTGTTTCCGGCCACGGCGTCGATTCTGAAGGCGCCACCATTGTTCGCCATCGCTTCCCGCAAGGGAGGATGCTTCCTTCCTTCGGCAAACAGAAGTCCTGCCTGGTCGAGACTATACCCTTGAACGCGATCACGCCGGAGCTGCGCACGCTCATCACCCAAATCCATGAATTCTTATGGGCGGCGCCAAGATTGCGGTAGATCAATGCATGCGGGCGCGCGGGCCCCACCGTGCCGCTCATGACTGGACTTAAGCCCTTATTCGTCGATCGAGCCGACGCCGGCCGAAAGTTGGCGGCCCGTCTGAAGGCGCTCAATCTCCCGGACCCTGTCGTTTACGCCCTGCCGCGTGGCGGCATACCCTTGGCTGTGGCGATCGCCAAGGCGCTGAAGGCGCCGGTCGACCTCATCCTCGTGCGCAAGATCGGCGCACCGGGCCAGCCCGAGCTCGCGCTTGCCGCGGTCGTGGACGGCGAGGGGGCCCAGACCGTCATTAACGAGGAGGTTGGTATGATGACCGGCGGCGATGCGGCTTATCTCGAAAAGGGCCGCCGCCACGAGCTGCAGGAAATCGAGCGTCGTCGCGCGCTCTATCTCGGCAGCCGGCGGCGTGTGAGCGCGGCCGGACGCACCGCAATCGTGGTTGACGATGGGCTCGCCACCGGGGCCACCGCGAAGGCGGCGCTGCGCGCGCTGAAGCGCCAGGGCGCCGCCAAGGTCGTGCTCGCCGTACCTGTCGCGCCAGCCGACACGATCGCGGCGATGCGCGAAGAGGCAGACGATATCGTCTGCCTTTACACGCCTAGTCCCTTCTTCGGAGTCGGCGCCTTCTATGGCGACTTTCACCAACTTACCGATGAAGAGAGCCTTGGCCTGCTGCGTCAGGTCTGGGACATAGAGACGCCCATAGCTGCGCGCGCTGTTCAGCGACACGAAGTCCGACTGCCTCCGCTCGCCCTACCCGGCGACTTGCAGGTCCCGGCTGACGCCCGGGGCATCGTCGTGTTCGCACACGGCAGCGGATCCAGCCGCCTGAGCCCGCGCAATCGCACCGTCGCCGACGACCTGAACGTCCGAGGCTTCGCCACCCTGCTGTTCGATCTGCTTGACGAGGGCGAAGCAAAGGACCGCCGCAAAGTCTTCGACATTGCCCTGCTTGCAGACCGGCTGCTGCACGCCGCGACTTGGATCGACGGGCAACCCAACTTGGCCGGTCTTCCGCTCGGCCTCTTCGGCGCAAGCACCGGCGCCGCCGCCGCTCTGGCGGCGGCGGCCAAATTGGGCGCGCGGGCGCGGGCGGTTGTTTCGCGCGGCGGGCGGCCCGACCTCGCCGGCGCGGCGCTTCGCCAGGTGACGTCACCCACTCTGCTCATCGTTGGCGGCGCCGACCATGACGTAATCGAGCTGAACCGGCAGGCCCTGGCGAAGCTGTCCTGCGACAAGGCCCTGACTCTAATCCCAGGCGCGGGACACCTCTTCAAGGAGCCAGGAACACTCGAACAGGTTATGGAACTGGCCGGTGACTGGTTCCAAAGGAAGCTCACCGTTCGCCCTGGCCCGCCGGCGTACGTATCCACGACACGGGCGCTGGCGTTGACGGCCACAGGTCGCCTCGCCGCGGCAGCCGAGCTCCTCCCCGATATCGACGACCCGGCCTTCGCCGCCGCGTTCGATCGCTACGCGGACGCGCGCGTCGTTCTATTGGGTGAGGCCAGCCACGGTACGAGCGAGTTTTATCGCGCGCGAGCCGCGATCACGCGGCGCCTCATTGAAAAGCACGGATTCGACATTGTCGCAGTCGAGGCCGATTGGCCCGACGCTGCTGCCATCGACCGGCATGTGCGGCTAAAGCCACTGACAACGATGACAACCCCGCCTTTCAGCCGCTTCCCGACATGGATGTGGCGAAACACCGATGTAGAGACCTTCGTCCGCTGGCTGCGTGAACACAACGCAGCGCGTCCGGCACAAAGCCGCGCCGCCTTTTACGGCCTCGACCTGTACAATATGCGTGCATCGATGGCGGCGGTCCTGGCGTACCTCGACGCTATCGATCCCGCCGCCGCGGCCGAGGCGCGCGAGCGCTACGGATGCCTGACGCCATGGAGCGCCGAACCCGCGGCCTATGGTCGGGCGGCGCTAAGCGAAGGCTACGCCATTTGCGAGCGGCCGGTGCTGAGCATCTTGGTTGGGCTTGCACGCAACGCCATCGACTATGCCGCCCACGACGGCGAGACCTTCTTCGACGCGGCTGAGAACGCCCGCTTGGTGGCCGACGCCGAGCGCTACTACCGGGTCATGTACTACGGCGCACACGAGTCATGGAACCTGCGCGACCGGCACATGTTTGAGACGCTCGAGCGCATCCTGGCTATGCGGGGTCCGGGATCGAAGGCAGTAGTCTGGGCGCATAATTCCCACGTTGGCGATGCCCGGTACACGGAAATGGGCGCCGTGCGGGGTGAGTTCAACGTTGGCCAGCTCTGCCGTGAACGCTTCCACCGCGACGCCGCTTTGATCGGGTTTGGCACCCACAGTGGGACGGTGATGGCGGCTTCGAACTGGGACGAGCCATCGGAGGTCAAGACCGTGCTGCCATCGCGCCCTGACAGCTACGAGGCGCTCTGCCATGACACTGGGGTCAACCGTTTCCTTGTCGACCTGCGACCTGGCCACAATGAGCCATTGCGTGGCGATCTGAGCGAACCGCGGCTGGAACGCTACATCGGAGTGGTCTACCGCCCGGACGCCGAGCGTATGAGCCACTACTCCCACGCCTGCCTTCCCGAGCAGTACGACGGGTTTGTCTGGTTCGACGACA
>JAYUBD010000087.1:0-2483 GCA_043740995.1 Caulobacteraceae bacterium
AGCAGAGCATCGGAACGTCCGCATGGGCAGGCAAATTCCATGACTGCGACGACGCGGTAGGTCTCCCCGGCTACCAGGGGCACCGGCCTTCCCGTGACATCGTTCGGGGCGACATTGACGCATAAAACCAGATCGCCAGGGCCGACTGCGTCGCTCATAGCTTCCATCCATTACCCGGAGGGGAAGACTAGACCCTGACCCGCATGGGGCAAGGACCGGTTTCCACCCCGTGCTGCCTTTGCGAAAGTCGGCTTTGGCCGCGCGGCCATCTTCGATTGGCGCGGAGGGCACTGTCAGACCAAAATGAATTATTAGGGTTTGGATGTGAAAAGACAGACGGCCCGTCTCCTGGTTTGATCCCCGCGCGCTCTGTGCGCCCGGCCCGATGCCTCCAATCTGCAGCGCAACGGCGGAGAGGGCCGCCCACGGCCCTTTGGTCTGACAATGCCCTGGCAAGGCCCCACCGGCAGATTATAACCGCCGTTTGGCGTTCCAAAAATAGCTGATATATTGACTGTCGGCGGTTGCGAGACCGGCCACCAGCCAGAGGGAGCGCCGCCGATGCCGCTGATCCCGACGCTTGCGTTTCTCACCCTGCAGTTGGGCTTGTGGATGATTTGCCGCATCTACGCGGCGCGGTCGACCTTCTCGTCCCTAGGGCTTCTGGTATTCTACACCTTCGGATGCGTCGGCTCGACGATGCTGGCGCTCTATCTGCAAGCCGTTCCCGTGCCTTTCCCGATGGGGGAAGGCGTCTACGGGGCCCCGGTTGCGCCGGAAACCTGGCTGACCGGACCATCGATCGAGGAGTTCGCCAAGGCGGTGCCGCTCTTGGTGCTGGTGGCGTTCGCTCCGGCGGCCCGGCGGATGGCGATCGCTGACTTCGCGCTGATCGGCTTTACCACCGCGTTAGGTTTCGCATTCGTGGAGGGCAACTTCGGCCGGGTGCTGTCCGCCGACGTTGGCGGCTGGGGCCGCCTACTGGCGCTGGACTATGACACCGGCCAACGGGGCGACTACCACATCTACGACGCCCAGCACTGGGTGCATACCGCCCTGATAGGGCTGGGATTGGGGGTCGGCGTCCGGCTGTGGCCGGACAATTGGAAGAAATGGCTGCCTGGCGCCGTCATGTTCGCGATCGTCGCCTTCGACCACAGCATGTGGAATTTTAAGGCCCAGCACGAATGGCCAAACAGCATGGATCCGGCGGCTAAGCCCTGGGAATGGCTTTATGTGTTGACCATGCACGGGGCGCTGGAGATTTTCGCCTTGCCAGTGCTGCTAGTGGCCGTCTCGTGGTGGGAGAGCCGCCGGATTGGGCGAGGCGTGCCGAATGCACGGGCGCTGCAGCTGCCCGGCGAAAGGCCGGGTCTGCGTGGCGAAGTATCCCTGCTGATCCGCAGGCACGACCTGGGAATCGGGTCGTTTCGACGGACGCTGGCCTACTTCCGACATCGCCGCGCCTACGCCCTGGCCCTCGCCGATCCGACGGGCGGGGGCTATCCACAGATCGCGCGGCGCCGGCTTGAGGCCGAGCTCGCGCAGGTCACCGATCCGGCGCCCGCGCCCTGGCCGCCGACCGCAGCCCAGACGGTTGCGTGGGCCAAGAGCTTTGGCAGACAGTTTCGCATTCCGCTGATCATCAGCGGCCTTTCGCTGCTGGTGTTCGGCATCGCGCCGCACTATCTGCCGTGGCTGCACCAGTCCAACATGGCCTGGTTGGCGACGCTGATGGCGGTGGGCTTCCTGGCCTGGCGTATCGTGCTCTATCGACGCGCGCCCGCGCCGACACCCGGTGAAGCCGGTGGCGAGCAACTGGCGCAACGCCGGACGCGGGCGCTGCTGCTCTGCTCCTCCGTTGCGGCGACCGGGATCCCAATCGTGTCGCTACTGCTGCATCGTCAGGCGCTGGCGCCTGCGGTGCATATCGCCTTCATCAGCGCCTATTTGGGCTCGTGGATCGAAGCCGGCGGTTCGCCGGTGATGCTGGCGGCGCTGGGGGGAGCGGCGGCGGCGGCCACGATCGCCCCGGAGCCCGCGCCGGCCTGCGGCGACCTACGCCGGGAGGTCCTGGCCGGCGCCGACAGTGTCGCGGTCCTCTGGTCGGCGATTCAGCGGCTTACCGACGGCGACGCCGAGCGATTCAACACGTTGGTCAACGAAGTTAGGCCCGGGATCGATCTTCCCGGCCATCCCGAAGGCTGGATCTGCGCCCTGCCGCCACCGGTCGGCTCGCGCGACCCGGGCTTCCGCCTCCCGTGGGAGCAAAATGCGCTCGATACGCTGACCGGGTTGAAGGCCGTCCGGGCGACGCCAGGAGTCGGCGCCGCGCCAGTGAGCGTCGATACCAGCGTATTCCATCAGCTATGGACCAAGTACGCCGCCGAACGCACCGCGCAGGCGGCGCGGCAGGGCGCCCTGGACATCTGCATGGGACAGGAACCCCCGGTCGAGGGGCCGCTCGGACTTCCCTTACCCAG
>JAYUBD010000088.1:0-2481 GCA_043740995.1 Caulobacteraceae bacterium
GGGAGACGTTTTTCGGGGGCAAGGTCACCGGCCCAAGCGGTCAGGAGGTCCATGGGTTCAGCTATCATCCGTCCGCCGACCCGTCTTCTGGATCGGCGGTCGGCTCTTCATCAGCTTACGCGGATTTCATTCTCAACCGACGTAGTTCCAGGCGCCGCCCAAGCGGTCGCAAAAGCGGTCTGTCTATCCATCCAGGAGTCCACGCTCCCGGTGAGGCGAACCTTGCCGCCGTCCGCGCTTACCTGAATATTGTTGTCATCGAAGAACCATGAACGATGCAACGCGTGTATGATGTCGTCGCGGATGGTGGTCGTATTCGGACGCACTTTGATTGATATCTCGTTCAGGACGCCCGTAACGCCGCCCAGCGAGCGGACCGCGTTTCTGGCTGCTTCTTGCTGAAAGTGCCAATCCACTTCGCCGTTCAAAGTCACGTAGCCTTTTTCGACTTTCACCTTTACAGCGTCCTTCGGGATCGAAGTGTCCCAGGACATGCGGCTCAGCGCGGCGGCGGCGATTTCATCGTCGGCGCGGCTGAAGTGCAACGGCAAACGGATTTCGATCTCCTCGGCCAAGGCTTTCACGCCCTGAACGCGTCCGGCGGCGGTCTCGGCGGCTTGCTTCTGCCAATAGGTCGCTACATGGCCAGTTAGCGTGACCACACCGTCTTTCGCCGTAACGCCAATATGATCGGCGTCGATGCTTGGCTCCCAAGCCAATTCCGCGAGGACGTCTGTCTTCAGTTTGTGGTCAGCGTTCATGATCTTCTCCTAGGTGACAATGGGTGCAGAGCACAAACCAAGCTTGCTTAAGAGGTCGGAACAATCTCTTCAGCCAGCTAAGAGATTCCACCCACCAAATGGCGCGTTTAAATAGCCGCTGCCGTCTTAGGCTGAAAGGATCGGAAACTACTTAGGCGCGCCATCAACTGTCAAATCGCGTCCAAACGCGGGTCTGACTCACTTTTGATGTAATTGCTCAGGCCATGTGACGGCTGCGGCGAATTGACTCGCCGATGTTTTAGGGTCTGGTGCTCGGGCGACGAATCTGAATCTGTGGGTCTATGGCCGCTGGACCGGACATTTCGAACCTTTCGCACGCACGTAATTGCTCAGCCCCTTTGGATTTAGGGAGACGTGCGGCGAATTGACTCGGGAGAGTTGAAGGCTCTGGCGGGTTGAGAGCGAATCTGAATCTTTGGGCGGATGGCGACGGTTCCAGACCTTTCGGGTCTTTCGCACGCTCAGAAGGATGCGCTTATCGGCGCGCTGATGCCGCAGGTCGAGGCGCTGACGGCTCAGGTCGCGGCCTTGACGGCGCGGCTGGCGGAATTGGAGGCCAAGCTCGGGGAGCCGCCGAAGACGCCGAATAATTCGAGCCTGCCGCCGTCGAAGGGACAGAAGTCTTCGGCGCCAGGGGCGCCCAAGCCAAAAGGTCAGGTCCACGCCGGCACACATCGGCCGCTGCACCCTAATCCGACCTCACGGCGGGAGTTTCGCGCCGAACATTGTCAACGTTGCGGGGTCGATGTCTCCGGCGCGCGGCAATTCGCGTGCGAGAGTTACGACCGGATCGAGATTCCCGCGATCACGCCCGAAGTGACGCGCGTGACATTGCTGGGCGGCGTTTGCCCGTGCTGCGCCAAGCGCTTCAAGGCGACGCCGCCCACCGACCTCGCGCCGGGGTCTCCGTTCGGCGACAATCTGCGCGCCTTCGTCATCTACCTGCGCTCGGTCCAGGGGATCGCGCTGGCGCGCCTTGTCGTCGTGCTGCACGACTTGTTCGGGCTGGATATCAGCGAGGGCGCGCTCGTCGCCATCCTCGACGACAGCCGACCGGCCTTCGCCGCGCAGACGAGCGCGATCAAGGCGCGGCTGCTTTCGGGAACGGCGCTGGCCTGCGACGAAACGGGCGTTCGCGTGGGCAAGGCCAATTGGTGGCTGTGGGTGTTCCATCACGGTCTGGAGGCCGTGTTCGTCGTTGATCCGCATCGCAAGAAGGCTGTCGTCAAAGACTTTCTTGGCGACTGGCGGCCCCAGTTCTGGCTATCCGACCGCCTCGGCAGCCAGAGAGGCTGGGCCAAACGCGGCCATCAGGTCTGCCTGGCGCATCTGATCCGCGATGTTCAATATGCCGAAGACATCGGCGACGCGATCTTCGCGCCCGGCATGAAGGGCCTGCTCAAACGCGCCTGCGCCCTCGGCCGCCGCCGCGACCGCCTCGCCGACAGCACGCTCAAAGTCTACGAGACCGATCTCGAAAAACGGCTCGATCGTCTGCTCGCCCTTCAACCCGTCGCCCCGGCGGGGAAGAAGATGCAGCGCGTCATCAAGCGATTCCGCCAGCACCTGTTCGTCTTCATGACAAACAGGCACATCGAGCCCACCAACAACGGCTCGGAGCGAGCTCTGCGGCCCTGCGCGGTCTATCGCAAGATCACCAACGGCTTTCGATCCGAATGGGGAGCCCGGCTCTACGCCG
>JAYUBD010000089.1:0-2479 GCA_043740995.1 Caulobacteraceae bacterium
AACGCCGCCGGTCGAGAGACCGGCGGCGTTTTCTTTTGCGCGACGAGCCTATTGCCTTGCGGAGCCGGGGCGTTAGGCTTGGGCATGGCCAAGGATGAAAAACCCGACGACCTGATGGGGTATGAATCCCTGCAGCAGGATGCCTTGCGGGGCGTGATCAAGGCAGCGCTGAGCCGCGCCGCCTCGCCGAGGGGCATGCCGGGCGAACACCACTTCTATATCAGTTTCCGCACGGATGCGCCCGAGGTGATCGCGCCGGCCGATCTGGTCGCCCGCTACCCCGACGAAATGACCATCGTGCTGCAGAATCAGTACTGGGATCTCACCCCCGGCGAGACCGCCTTTTCGGTCACCTTGCAATTCGGCGGCCAGCCCAAGACCCTGGTCGTTCCCTATCGGGCCGTCACCCGGTTCTACGATCCCAGCGTGCAATACCTCCTGCAGTTCACGCCGGTTCCCGCCGCGCCCTCGCCGCTCCCGAAGTCCTCGCCCCGCCTTCTGGACGCCGCCCTGGCCGCTAAGCCAAGGCCGGACGCGACCGCGAGCCGTGAGCCGAAGCCGGACAAACCGGATGAACCCAAGATCGTCTCCCTCGATCAATTCCGGAAGAAATAGCCCTTGACCGAAATCTCGGCCAACGCCGCGCCCCCCTTAACCGACGAGGCTATCCTCCAGCGGTTCCTACGCACCAAGAATCAACCGACCGGCTCGCAGACCCTGGGGTTTCGCCTGGTCAGCGTTTGCCAGGCCGACAAGTCCGTCGAGGTGGCATTCGATGCCCGGGCGGAGTTGCTGCTGAACCCCATGAAACAGATTCAGGGGGGCTATCTTTGCGCCATGCTCGATGAGTGCATGTCCGTCGCCTGCATGGTGGCGTCGGGCATGACGCACGTGGCGCCCACCGTCGAAATGAAGACCAGCTTTTTCCGCCCAGGCTCGCCTGGACAATTGCGCGGCGTCGGCCGGGTGGTGAAGTGGGGCCGCACCATCGCCTTCACCGAAGGGGAACTCTTCGACGCCGCCGGACGCCTGCTTGCCAAAGCGACGGGGACCGCCGTGCCGACGCCGTTCGGCGCGTATAAATAGGGCCATGAACATTCTGCGGCGGGCGCTCATCGGACTGGCCGCCGCCGCGGTGTTGATCGGTCCGGCCTGCGGCGGCGACACGGTTCGATCACCACGCGGATTCGCTGATTGGGCCGTGGTGGTGGTCGCCGGCGACGACCATGGCGCGCACGACCGCACCTCAACCGATGCGTTTGACAATGCCCGGCGCGACGTCGCCGAAGGGCTGATGCGCCGGGGTTTTTCACGGGACAACATCGCGCAATTTTCCGTGCGGCCGTGGCGCTTCGCCGATGTCATATCGCAGAAGTCGGACCGCGAGCCGATCGCTGACCGGCTGGGCGAGATCGCCGCGCGAACGCATGGCGGCTGCCTGGCCTATTTCACATCGCATGGCTCGCCAGAGGGCATGGTTCTGGGCGATGGGTGGCTGACGCCGGCTCAGATGGACGATCTGGTCAGCGGCGCGTGCGGCGCGCGGCCCAGCATGGTCATTGTCTCGGCCTGTTTTTCCGGCGTGTTCGTGCCCGCCTTGCGGGGTCCCAATCGTTTCGTGCTGACGGCGGCGCGTCCGGACCGATCGTCATTCGGCTGCGGTGAAAACGATCGCTATCCGTTTTTCGATGGTTGCGTCATCGAAGCCCTGCCCGCGTCCAATGACCCCATGGACCTCGCCGCCCGGGTCAGGTCCTGTGTCACGCAGCGTGAGGCGCTCGAACACGCAAAGCCGCCGTCCGAGCCGCAGCTTTTTGTGGGCGACGCGTTTCGCGCCGCCGCCCCCGCCTTCTCGCCCGGCGGCGGCCAGTAACACCGGTTCGGGCTCAGGTCGGCGGAGAGGATTGATGATGCGACGTCCGGTCTGGCTATTGGCGCTGATCTGCGCGGCCCTGCTGGAAGCGCAGGCTCCGGCGGCGTTGACCGCAGCGCCGGTGGCGAGCACGCCGTCGGGGAGTCAACTTGCGCAGGGCCAGACCCTGCCAGCGGCGGCGCTCGAAGCCTTCGTCGATGGCGCGGTTCGCCAGTCCATGGCGGACAACCACATTGCCGGCGTCGCCGTCTCCGTGGTGCAGGACGGTCGGACCCTCTTGAAAAAGGGCTATGGCTTCGCGGATCTGCGTCCCTATCGCCCGGTTGATCCCGACCAAACCTTGTTTCGGATCGGGTCGATCTCCAAGACCTTTACCTGGATCCTGCTGCTGCGCGAAGTGGAGGCCGGGCATATGCGCCTCGACGCGCCCGTGAACCTCTATCTCCCGGAATCGTTGCGAATTCCGGATCAGGGATACTCGCAACCGGTTCGCCTGCGCGATCTGATGAACCATACGCCCGGCTTCGAGGATCGCGCGCTCGGCATCTTGTTCGAGCGCGACTATCGCCGGGTCCGCACGCTCGACACCTTTTTGCGGCAGGAGCG
>JAYUBD010000090.1:0-2478 GCA_043740995.1 Caulobacteraceae bacterium
CCGATCACGAAGAAGCTGGCGGAGGCCTTCTTGGCCTTGAGGACGTTCAGAATTTTCGGCGTCCAGCGCCCGTCCGGGCCGTCATCAAAGGTCAGGGCCACCCATCCCGGATGCGCGCCATAGCGGTCGATTACATATTGGGTCGGCATTTTGGTGAAGGTCTCGCCGGAAATCAGGCCCGTCTCGGGATCGATCTCGATGGTGCGGCTCCCGCCGGTGGGCGAGGCGTCTACATGCAAAATCTCGCCTGTGCCGTCGAAGGTGACGCCCAGGCTGGGGTCGATCGTCTCAAGCCCCTGGGGTCGGGCCGCGCCATAGGGCCGTTTGAAATAGCGCCAGACCGCAGGGTCTTCGTCACCCATCCGCCAGAGGGCGTAGCCTTGTGGGCGATAGGCGTCGGCCACCTTGATCTGATTGTGCAGGGTCGCGGCGTCCAGGAACCAGACCGTGTGTTTGCGCTGGTCATCGTCCTCATACTGGAAACCCGGATTGAGGGCGGTGTCGTCCATGGTCACCTGGGCGCCGGCGTCATGCGCCAGCTGGGCGGCGTCATAGAAGGTCACCGTCTCGGCTTTGGCGGGACCCGTGGCGTCCATCGGGGTCCAGTCATAGCCATAGGCGCCGAAGATCACGACCGTCCGAGCGGGATCCAGCCTGGCCATGTCCTGGGCGAGGATGGTTTCGAACCATTCCTGCGACGCGGTTGGACCGGGCGAGCCGGTTCCCCAATGCTCATCGAAGGCCATCAGCATCAGGGTGTCCGCCGACCGGCTGAAGCGTTTCAGATCCCAGGAATCATCGTTGAACGGAACCGAAACCCAGACCTCGCGCCCCAGCGGTTTGAGCGCCGCGCGCGCCTTGGCCAGAAAGGCGGGATATTGCGCCAGGGCGGGATGCGACAGGTTCTCGAAGTCGATCACATAACCGGCCCAGCCCCTTTGCCTGGCCAGGGTCACCAGATTGCGGATGAGCGCGTCCTGCGCCGCCGGATAGAGCAGCAGGCGGTCGGCCAATGGCCCATCCGAAAGGCCATTGTGCCCGTTGTGCAGCATGGGCAGCACCGAAGGCGGGGTCTTGGCGCCGGCAATCAAGGCTTCGGCAAACGGGTCGGACGTCACCGCCACCCGGCCAAGCGATCCGTCGAGCAGCACCCATTGCGGCGCGATGACATCGAGCTGGTTGACGTGCCGGCGCAGCGACGCGCGGGAGTTTTCCGCCCAACTGACATAGAAGCCCACCGACAGGGGCCGGGCGGGCGAGCCTGGCGCGGCCGGCATCGGCTTGGGCACGCGCCGCCAGCCAGCGGGCCGGCGGAACCGATGCGCGGTCTCGACGTGCAGCGCCTGCAGCACCTGAGGGTCTCTCAGGGTGAGGGTCGGCAGCCGGGGCGCGAAGGCCAGGGTGGCGAAAAATCCGGCCACCACCAAAGCGGCCAGGGAAATCAGCAGGCCGACGCCCAGATTGGCGCGCCGCGCGCGGCGCCCCGTCGGATCGTGGAATACGAAGTCGTCCATGGGTGAATTCTGGCGCCGCTCCCGGGCGTGAACGCCCGCATTGGGGGGGGAACATGCTTGAAGCCGCCCACGATGCAAGAGCGTCATATTGACAGTCGGTCGCCGGGCGCGTTTTCAGCCTCCGCGCCAACGCCTCACGCCGAAAAGGATCACCCACCCCGTGCGCGACCGTCCCGCGAAACCCAAAGCCGGCCCGGAGGCGGCGCGCCGATCGGCGTGGGAACGCTGGATGCGGCTGGTGCTGGCGACGCTGGTGGTCGGACTGATTCTCGGCGTCTCGGGCGGCTTCGGCACCGACTTTCTGAGCATAGCGCCGCGCATCGGCTATTGGCTCGCCCTGTCGATCACCGGCATCGCCATCGGCATTGGCGTGGCGACGCGCCTGATCCCACCCCCGTGGTTCGCCAGACGCCCATTGGCCGCCTGGGCCGTCATTGCCCTGGCGATCGCCGCAGCGATGACCCTGATCGTCGCCGTGTCGCTCAGCCTGATTCGCGGGCGCGCCCTGAGCGGCGCGATGATCATCGACATCGCCCCCTCAACTTTCGCGACCAGCTTCGCCATGACCCTGCTGGCCTGGCTGGTTCGTCGTCGGGAGACCATCGAGACCCACAAATCCGAAACCGGCGCGCCGCCGGCGGCGTTTCTTGGCCGCCTGCCGCCCAAACTGACCGGCGCCACGCTGTGGGCGGTCGAGGCGCAGGACCACTATCTGCGGCTGCACACCAGCGCCGGCCGCGACCTGATCCTGATGCGCCTGAGCGACGCCATCGGCGAACTTGAGGGGATCGAGGGCGCCCGAACCCACCGGTCCTGGTGGGTGTCCCGCGCCGCCGTGACCCGCGCGGCGCGATCAGAGGGCCGCGCGATATTGACCCTGCCGGACGGGACCGAAGCGCCCGTCAGCCGCGCCTATGTCAAGGTCCTGCGCGACGGGGGATGGTTTTAGGCACACCGCAACCCT
>JAYUBD010000091.1:0-8229 GCA_043740995.1 Caulobacteraceae bacterium
GCATCGGCCGGCGGACGTTCGGATCTTGGCTTGATGATGGGGGATATCGGCCTGTTCTCCGCCTTCGTGGACGCCCTGGCGCTGGGGACCGCTCTGGCGGTGCGCCTGAAGCGCGCCTTTCTCAGCCCGCGCCGGCTGCGCGCCGAGCTGTCATCGCCGGCCGACATCGCCCCGGCCAGGCCACGCGGCGGCGAGCGATTGGCGTCGTTCATCGCCGGCCTGTCCGAACAGGACGCCACGGCGGTTCTCGAAGACCTTTGGACCCTGGCGGGAATCGAGCCGGTGGGGGGCCGATCGGCCGCGGAAATCGTGCAAAGGCTGGTGGACCGCGCCGCGCTGGAGCGGGCCCCCCGGCTGACGACCGCCCAGGGCGATCTGATCCGCCACTTCCTCACCATCGCCGATGTGCCGGAAGCGGCGCTGGACGCCGCCGCGAAACTCGCCGGGTCCGGTCGTTCGGCTTTGGACGCTCCGCGCGAGGCCTGGGCGCGGCGCCGGGAAGTCCTGCAGGATCAAGGTATTCCCCAGGATCGCATCCGGTTCTCCACCGCATTTGGCCGGGCGTTCGGCTATTATGACGGCGTATTGTTCGAAGTGCGCAGCACGGCGCTTGGCGAAGACCAGCCGGTGGCGGCCGGCGGGCGTTATGATGGCCTGCCGCAACGCCTGGGCGGCGACCTGGCCACGGGCGCGGTGGGTTGCATGGTTCGGCCCGGCCGGGCCTGGGCGGGCGGCGCGGTCGCGGGAGGGGCGTCATGAGCGGTCCGCTGATCATCGCCATCCCATCCAAGGGCCGGCTCAAAGAGCAGGTGGAGGACTGGCTGGCGGATGCCGGGCTCAATCTTCGATCGGCCGGCGGGGCCCGCGGCTATTCGGCCACGCTGGAAGGTTTTGACGATGTGCTGGTTCGCCTCGCCTCGGCCGGCGATATTGCCGCCGGTCTGATCGCCGGCGAGACGCATCTTGGCGTCACCGGCGAAGATCTGCTGCGCGAAGCCGGCGCGGCGATGGAATCCCGGGTCATGCTGTTGACCGCCCTTGGCTTCGGTCGGGCCGACCTGGTGGTGGCGGCGCCGAAGAGCTGGATCGATGTCGAGAGCATGGCCGATATCGACGATGTCGCCCACGCATTTCTGGCCCGCACTGGTCGGCGGCTGCGCGTGGCGACCAAATATCTGGTCCAGACGCGCGACTTCTTCGCCCGCCATGGGATCGCCGACTATCGTCTGGCGGAATCCGGTGGCGCCACCGAAGGCGCGCCGGCGGCCGGCGCGGCGGAACTGGTGGTGGACATCACCACGAGCGGCGCCACCCTGGCCGCCAATGGCCTGAAGGTGCTGACCGATGGCCTGATCCTGCGCAGCCAGGCGCAGCTCACCGCCGGCCTGACCGCCGCGTGGGACGCGCCGAGACTCGACACCTGCCGCCGCCTGCTATCAATTCTCGAAGCCCGCGCGCGGGGCAAGACCATCGCCAGCCTGGTCTGGCCGGCAGCCCAGGACGCCCGGGCCCGCGCCGCGGTGGCGGCCTTCATCACCCCCGGCGAGGCGGTGCGCACCAACGGCGTGCTGGTGCCTCAGGCGAGGCTGTTCGCCGCGGCCCACGCGCTGGCGGTGGACGGCGTCGGTCCCGTCAGCGTCACCCACCCCGCTTATGTATTCGACGCCAGATCCACCGCGGCGGATCGCCTCACCTTCGCGGTCAGCGGCGTGAATTGACGCGACCCCTGGGATTCCAGGGCGTTTTTACCCGAAAACGGGCAAATTTCGGCAGGTTCTCCGCATGACAGCGCGGACTTTTTCTTGACTCGGGGATTAATAAGCCTCCTTCTCCCGTCACGCGGCAAAACGGTCAAATCATAAGACCGTGCGCCCGTAACGTTTCTGGGTGGGAACGTCCCTAGTCACTGCACGGGCCGTCGCGATACGCGGCGGCCCTTTGCGTTTGGCGGCGCTACCAGATTTTCACGCGCTGATCAGGGGCGACATACATCGCATCCCCCGGCTTGATGTCGAAGGCCGCGTACCAGGCGTCGATATTGCGGACCACGCCATTCACCCGTGCGATCTCCGGCGAGTGGGGATCGGTGACCAGTTGCCGGCGCAGGGCGTCTTCACGCAAGGCGCCGCGCCATACCTGCGCCCAACCCAGAAACACCCGCTGATCGCCGGTCAGTCCGTTCAACACCGGCGGCGGGGACCCTTTGAGCGACAGATGGTAGGCGTCCAGGCCTATCAGCAAACCGCCCAGATCGGCGATGTTTTCGCCCATGGTCAACTGACCATTGACATGCGCGCCCTTGAACGGCTCGAACCTGCTGTATTGCGCGCCCAGTCGCTGGGCCTGGGCGTTGAACTTGGCCGCATCGTCCGGCGCCCACCAGTCGGCCAGCGCCCCGGTCCCGTCGAACTGGCGGCCCTGATCATCAAATCCGTGGGTCATCTCGTGGCCGATCACGCCGCCGATGCCGCCGAAATTCACCGCCATGTCGGCGGTGGGGTCGAAGAATGGCGGCTGTAGGATGGCGGCCGGGAAGACGATCTCGTTCTGCAGGGGATTGTAATAGGCGTTCACGGTCTGCGGATTCATGCCCCATTCATTGCGATCGACGGGGCCGTGTCGGCGATTGACCTTGCGCGCCCATTCAAAGGCGTTCGAGCGGACCACATCGCCATAGAGGTCGGTGGGCGAGAGGCGCAGCGCGCTGTAGTCGCGCCACACGGCGGGATAGCCGACCTTGACCGTGAACCGGGCCAGCTTTTCCTCGGCCTTGGCCTTGGTCGCCGGGCTCATCCACAAAACGCGCTCGATCCGCGCCGCCAATGCCGCCCGCAACTCCGCCACCAGCGCCTCCATCTTGGCCTTGGCTTCGGGCGGGAAATAGTGGGCCACATAGATCCTGCCCGCCGCTTCGCCGACCTGGGCGTTGATCAGGGCCGCCGCGCGCTTCCAGCGGGGCTTTTGCTGGGGCTGTCCGGAAAGGGTCTTGTTGCGGAATTCGAAATTGGCGTCGACGAAGCGTTTGGACAGATAGGGCGAGGCCTGATCGACCAGATTAAATGCCTGCCAAGCCTGCAGCGTGCCGATCGGCGTCTGAGCGAAAATCGCGGCTATCTTGGGGAAAGCGGTCTTTTCGGCGATCACCACCCGGTCGTCCGTCCCCAGGCCTGCGGCCCGGAGGAACACCTGCCAGTCGAAGCCCGGCGCCAGGGCGGCAAGTTCGACGGGCGTCATGCCATTGTAGGTCTTCACCGGATCGCGTTGCTCGACCTTCGACCAACTGGCCTCGGCGATGCGGGTTTCAAGATCGACGATGGCCTTGGCCTGCGATGCCGCGTCGGGCCAGTTCACCGCCGATAGGCACTGAGCGACATAGGTCTCATACTTGGCCTTTTGCGGCGCGAAGCTCGGGGCGAGATAATAGTCGCGGTCCGGCAGGCCCAGACCCGCCTGACTGATATAGGCGGCATATTTGGTGGGCGCTCTGGCGTCGCCGCCAAGACTGACCCCGAAGAGGCCGCCCCAAAAGCCGGTATTGGCCCGTCCCATCAGCGCCGCCAGCGCCGACCGATCATTGGCCGCGCGGATGGCCGCCAGGTCGCCGGCGAGCGGCTTGTCGTCCAGCGCCTCGACGCCCGCCTCGTCAAGGGCGGCCTTGTAATAGGCGCCGATCAAGGCCTCGTCGCCGGTCGAGTTCGGATTTGCGGCGGCGAGCAGGGCATGCACGCGGTTTTCCGACAGCACGTTCAGCCCGTCTAAGGCGCCGAATCGCGTGCGGTCCGGCGGGATCACCAGGGTCTTCATATAGGCGCCGTTGGCGTACTGGAAGAAATCCGCGCCGGGCGCGGTGGTCGGGTCGCGTCCGGCCAGATCGAAGCCCCAATCGCCAATTCGCACGGGGGCGGACAGATCGGCGGGCGCCGGCACGGCGTGCGCGCCAGGGGCGGCGGCCAGGATGGCCGCCAGGGCGGCCCCGGCAAACAGGTTCTTCATGAAATTGATCTGTCCGAACGAAAAAGGAGGGTTCGACCATGCCCCAGAAGCTGCGTGGACGGGCGTTAAAATAAGTTCATGGGCCGCGCGTTCTCAGCGTTCCCGTGACCTTGTGGGTGTCATTCATGCGGTTCGTGGCGAATCTGAAATTCTCCCGACGGTTCCCAGCCTACATCTTCATGTCGGTCATGCCCGGCGTGTGCGGTCCCAAACGGACATGGAACACCACGGGCACGCTTCCCGCATGTTCAAATCTGAGGGTGATCGTCCCCCGGTCGCCGATCTTCAGAGGGCGGCGCAGCCCCTCAAGCATCAGATGGAGCCCGCCCGGGGCCAGACGAACGGAGACGCCCGGGGGAAGGGCGAGCGCGGGCAGCGAACGCATGGTCATCATCGCACCCACCATGCGGCTTTCGTGAATCGAGACGCGGGCGGCCGCCGGACTGTCCTCGCCGATCAACCGATCGCCAACGCGCGCGGTGATCGCCAGATAGAGGGCGGCATTGGCGCCGAGCGCCGAGGGCCGCGTCCAGGCCCCCTGAACCGTAACGCCGCCGCGCGGCCCGGCCGCCGCGCCGCCGGCCAGCAAAGCGAGGACAAGGCCGAGCGCGGCGCGCCGATAGGTAACGGGCGATCTGATCATCGGCGCGCTGTAGTCCTCAGTCTCCGATCGGACAAGGCGCGCTGTCGAACGCAAGAGCCCTGGCGCTGCATGAGACCGCGGGACTATGCTATCGCCCATGTCCAAAGACGCCGACTACGAAAACGAGCTTCGCGCGCTGCAGATCGCCATGGTCGAGTATCAGGTCTGGGCCATCGCCGAGGGCGCCAAGGCGCTGTTTATCCTGGAAGGCCGCGACGGGGCGGGCAAGGACGGGACGATCTACCGCGTCACCGAACATCTCGCCCCCCGCAACACCCGAGCGATTTCACTCCCCAAGCCGTCCGACCGCGAACGCTCGCAATGGTATTTCCAGCGTTATGTCCGCCACCTGCCGGCCCGCGGCGAATTGGTGATCTTCAACCGGTCCTGGTACAATCGGGCGGGCGTCGAGCCGGTCATGGGCTATTGCACCGAGATCGAGCACGAGAGTTTTCTGCGCGATGTCCCGAACCTGGAGCGGATGCTTGAGGACGCGGATATCCGGCTTGTGAAGATCTGGTTGGATATCTCGAAACACGAACAGGCCGAGCGCCTGCGCGAACGCCGCGAGGATCCGGTCAAGGCGCTGAAAATCAGCGACCTCGACACCGTCGCGCAGAAGAAATGGGCGGACTATTCGGAGGCGCGAGACCAGATGCTGCTGCGCACCCATACGCCGGTCGCCCCCTGGATGTGCGTGCGCGCCGACAACAAGAAACCGGCGCGGCTAAATGTGATGCGCCACCTTCTGCACACGCTGGCGCCGTCCCGGATCAGCGCCAGGGTCGATGCGCCGGACCCTGAGATTCTGTTCGCATTCGAGGCGGAAGCGCTGAAGGATGGACGGCTGGCCCGCTAGCGTTTTGATTTCAGGGAGACTCCCACATGGACCATATCCGCCTCGGCAATACGGGCCTGAAGGTCTCGCGGCTGTGCCTCGGCTGCATGACCTATGGGTCCCCGAAATGGCGACCCTGGGTGCTGGACGAAGCGGCGAGCCTGCCGTTCTTCAAGCGGGCGCTGGAAGCGGGGATCAATTTCTTCGACACCGCCGACGTCTATTCCCAGGGCGAGAGCGAGCGGGTCACCGGCAAGGCGCTGAAGGAATACGCCAAGCGACACGAGGTGGTGATCGCCACCAAGGTCAATGGCCCGATGGGGGCCGACCCCAACAATCGCGGCCTGTCGCGCAAGCACATCATGGACGCCATCGACCGCAGTCTGACCCGGCTGGGGGTCGATTATGTCGATCTTTATCAAATCCACCGCTTCGATCCGGATACGCCGGTTGAGGAGACGCTGGAGGCGCTCAACGATGTCGTCCGCGCCGGCAAGACCCGCTATATCGGCGCCTCGTCGATGTATGCTTGGCAATTCATGAAGATGCTGAGCGTATCACGGGCCAACGGCTGGACGCCGTTCGTCTCCATGCAGCCGCAGTACAACCTGGTCTATCGCGAGGAGGAGCGGGAAATGCTGCCGCTCTGCGCCGACCAGGGCATCGGCGTCATTCCCTGGTCGCCCCTGGCCCGCGGCTTCCTGGCCGGCGGGCGCGCCAGCCCGGGCGAGGGCAATACCGAACGGGCGCGTTCCGACGAATTCGCGCCGCGCCTGTATTATCGCGCGCCGGATTTCGCGGTGGTCGATGCGGTGAGTGAAATCGCGAAAGCCCGCGGCGTCTCGAACATGCAGGTGGCGCTGGCCTGGGTGCTTCGCAACCCGACAATCACCGCGCCAATCATCGGAACCTCGAAGGCGCACCACCTGGACGATGCGGTGGCTTCGCTGAGCCTGATGCTGAGCGACGACGAAGTGACGCGGCTGGAAGTACACTACAAGCCTAAGCCGGTGCTGGACCATCTCTAGGCGGGTTGCGCTCCGCAAAGCGGACACGGTTGCTGAACGGGTCCCAGACCTGAAGAACCCGAAAGTCGCCGGGACCGTTGTCGATGTGGGCCTTGGAGCCCTTGGCGGTGAGTTCGGCGTGGAGGGCGTCCAGCCCGGTGATCCAGATGAACACCGTCGCGCCCGGCGTGGCGTCGCCGGCGTGTTCGCTCAAATGCAAGGTGAGCCCACCGCGGGAAATCTGCGCATACAGGGGAAAGTCGTCGCCGAACCGATGCTCCCATTCGATGACGAAGGCCAGATGATCGACATAGAAGGCCTTGGCCCGATCAACATCGAAGATGCGGATAATCGGAATGGCGCCGCCGAATGTCGGGGCGTCGGCGGCGGACTGCGGCATCATCGACCTCCTTCATGAGGCGGCATTTTAGAACAGCATCCGGCGGCAAACCATGCCACCATTTGGCGCAACCAACGGAGACGCCATGGACGCTGGCCTGATTATCCGCAGCCTCGAACTGGCCGGCGAAGCCTGCGCCGATCCCGCGCCGATGGTCTATGCGCGACTGTTCGCCGAGCACCCGGACATGGAGGCCCTGTTCGTGCGCGACACTGATGGCTCGGTGCGGGGCGAAATGCTGTCCCGGGTGTTCGAGGCCATCCTCGATTTCATCGATCGCCGCGCCTATGGCGCGCAGATGATCCAGTGCGAGGTGGTGACGCACGAGGGCTATGGCGTGCCACCGGAGGTGTTTGGCGTGTTCTTCAGGACCGTGGCGGCCACCCTGCGCGCGATTGTCGGCCCGGCCTGGTCATCGGACATTGACGCGTCCTGGAGCGTCTTGCTGGACCAGCTCGACTGGTATGCCACCCACCCTGAGCAAGCCGTCGGCGTCGCGGCGAAGCCTTGAACGAGACCCTGCGCCTCACTGCCGGACAGGCCCGGCGCATCGCCATCGCCGCCCAGGGATTGGACAGGCCTCGTCCGGCTGGACCGGCCACCGCCCTTCGCCTGCGCCGGATGATCGAGCGCCTGGGCGTGGTGCAGATCGATTCGGTGAACGTCCTGGCCCGCACCCACTATTTGCCGGGCTTCTCGCGGTTGGGGGACTATTCCCGCGATCTGCTGGAGCAGGCCGCCTGGGGCCCCAAGCCCCATCTGTTCGAATATTGGGGCCACGAGGCCTCATTGATGCCGGTGTCCTTACAGCCTTTGTTTCGATGGAGGATGGCGCGGGCCCGGTCCGGGGAGACCTGGTCGGGGCTGGCCAGGTTCGCTCGCGAGCGGCGGGACTATATCGACGCCGTGCTGCTGCGCATCGAGCACGAGGGTCCTCTGACCGGCGGCGATTTCGCCGAGGGCCCGCGCAAGGCCGGTTGGTGGAACTGGAGCAACGGCAAGCGGGCCCTGGAATGGCTGTTCTGGGCCGGACTGATCACCACGCGCACCCGTCGGGGGTTCGAGCGGGTCTATGATCTCACTGAGCGTGTCCTGCCGGCGGCGATCATCGCGACGCCGACCCCGACCGAAGCGGACGCCCAACGGACCCTGCTGCGCATCGCGTCGCGGGCCATGGGCGTGGCGACCCTGGGCGACCTACGTGACTATTTTCGCATGCCGTTGGCGGGCGTCGCCGAGCGGCTGCGCGAACTGGTGGAGGCGGGCGACCTTAGCCCGGTGGCCGTGGAGGGATGGCGGCGCCCGGCCTTCCTGGCCGCCGACGCCGCCAGGCCCAGACAAGCCCGGG
>JAYUBD010000092.1:0-2467 GCA_043740995.1 Caulobacteraceae bacterium
TGGATTGCGCTGGCCACCACCTTGGCGACCCTGGCGCTCTCGACCTTGCTGGTGATCTCATTCCGCGCCGGCGAGGCGGGCTTCCAGTTCACCGAGGACGCCCCCTGGTTCGCCGGCCTGCATTATCATATGGGCGTCGATGGCATTTCGGTGCTGTTCGTGCTGCTCACCGCCTTCCTGCTTCCGCTCTGCATCCTCGCCAGTTGGCGATCGATCGAGACGCGGGTGGTGGAATACATGATCGCCTTCCTGGTGCTCGAAAGCCTGGTGATCGGGGTGTTTTGCGCCCTAGACCTGCTGGTCTTCTACCTGTTCTTCGAGGGCCAGCTGATCCCGATGTTCCTGATCATCGGGATCTGGGGCGGCAAGAACCGCGTCTATGCGGCGTTCAAATTCTTCCTCTACACCCTGCTGGGCTCGGTGCTGATGCTGGCCGCCATCCTGGCGATGATCGGCATCGCGCGCACCTCCAGCATTCCCGAGTTGATGGTCTATCATTTCGCACCCGGGGTTCAGACCTGGTTGTGGCTGGCCTTCTTCGCCTCCTTCGCGGTGAAGATGCCGATGTGGCCGGTGCACACATGGTTGCCCGACGCCCACGTCGAAGCGCCCACGGCGGGCTCGGTGATCCTGGCCGGCATCCTGCTGAAGATGGGCGGCTATGGGTTCATGCGGTTCTCCCTGCCGATGTTCCCTCACGCCAGTTGGCAGTTCACGCCGCTGGTCTTCGCCCTGTCGGTGATCGCCATCGTCTATACCTCGCTGGTGGCGTTCCGGCAGACCGACATGAAAAAACTGATCGCCTATTCATCGGTCGCCCATATGGGCTTCGTCACCATGGGGATCTTTTCGGGAAATATTCAGGGCGAGCAGGGCGCAATTTTCCAGATGCTCAGCCATGGCGTGATCAGCGGCGCGCTCTTCCTGTGCGTCGGGGTTGTCTATGACCGCATGCACACCCGCGAAATCGCCTTTTACGGCGGGGTCGCAAACCGCATGCCGCTCTATGCGGCGGTGTTCATGCTGTTCACCATGGGCAATGTCGGCCTGCCCGGCACCAGCGGCTTTGTCGGTGAGATACTGACCCTGACCGGGGCCTATGGCGCGGCGACCTGGGCGGCGATCATCGGCGCCACCGGCATGATCCTGTCCGCCGTCTACGCCCTGACGCTGTATCGCCGGATCGGCTTCGGCGAGATGACCAACCCGGCCCTGGCCGCGATCACCGACCTTGAGATGCGCGAAACCCTGCTCTTCATCCCTTTGATCGCCGCCACCCTTATTCTCGGCCTTCACCCCAGCCTGGTGTTTGACCTGACCAACGCTTCAACCCAGAACCTCGTCTCCGCCTTCCACGCGGCGTCGGGCCGGTGGGGGGCGCCGTGAGCTTTCAAACCGTCGCCTCTTTGGCGCTGCCCGAACTGATCCTGGGCGGCTCGGCCCTGGCGCTCCTGCTGTGGGGCGCCTTCATCGGTCGGCCGAACGCCGTCTTTACTCTGGCCTGCGTCGCCGCCCTGGCGGCGGGCGCGGTCGCCGCCGCCGTTGGACCGCTGGGCCGGGCTTTCGCGGGGGGCCTGGTCGAGGATTCCGGCGCGGTGTTCGCCAAGGTGGTGATCTATCTGGCCAGCGCCATCGCCATCCCACTCGGCGACCGCTGGTTCGCCAGACGCGGGATCGTTCGCTTCGAATTCCCCATCCTGGTGATTATCGCCGCCCTCGGCATGGGCATGATGGCCTCGGCCGGCGACCTGATCTCGCTCTATATCTCGATCGAACTGCAGTCGCTGGCGCTCTACATTCTGGCGGCCTTCCACAATAATGATGAGAAATCGTCGGAAGCCGGCCTGAAGTATTTCGTCCTGGGCGCGTTGTCGTCGGGCATTCTGCTCTATGGCGCGTCGCTGGTTTACGGGTTTGCCGGCTCGACCCATTTCGACGTAATCGCGGCGGCCATGACCCACGGCGCCGGCGGCGGCGCCTTGTTTGGCCTGGTCTTCATGATGTGCGGCATTGGTTTCAAGGTTTCAGCGGCGCCGTTCCACATGTGGACGCCCGACGTCTATGAGGGCGCGCCGACCCCGGTGGTCGGCTTTTTCGCGGGCGCTCCAAAGCTCGCGGCCATGGTCTTGCTGGCGCGCCTGCTCACCCAGAGCTTTGGCGGGGCGGTGCATGAGTGGCGCCAGGTGCTGGTGGCGATGGCCCTGATCTCCATCGCCGTGGGGGCCTTCGCGGGCCTCGCCCAAAACAACCTCAAGCGTCTGTGGGCCTATTCCTCGATCGCCGGCATCGGCTACGCCCTGGTTGGTCTGGCGGCGGGCGGCGAGGCGGGCATCCATTCGATGCTGATGTTCATGGTGCTCTATGTGATCGACGTCACCGGCTTTTTCGCCTGTCTCGCGGCGCTGAGCCGGGGCGGTCGGGCGCTGGAAACCCTTGACGATTTCGCGGGCCTGGCGCGCGAACGCCC
>JAYUBD010000093.1:0-8176 GCA_043740995.1 Caulobacteraceae bacterium
GTGCTGTCGGATGATCACAAGGTGACCCCGCCCCGACGCGGCGAAATGAAACGGTCGATGGAAGCCTTAATCCACCACTTCAAACTCTACACCGAAGGATTCCACGTCCCCGAGGGCGAAATCTATGCCGCTGTCGAGGCGCCCAAGGGAGAATTTGGGGTCTATCTGGTGGCCGATGGAACCAACACGCCCTACCGCTGCAAGATCCGCGCGCCCGGATTTCCGCATTTGGCGGCCATGGATTGGATGAACCGGGGGCACATGTTGGCGGATGTCAGCGCCATCCTGGGTTCGCTGGATATTGTGTTCGGGGAGATCGACCGGTGAGTGTCCGCCGCCTGGCCAGGGAACAGCCTGCAACCTTTGTCTTCTCGGATCTGGCGCTCGAGCAGGCGCATTGGTGGATCGCCAAGTTTCCGGCGGGTCGCCAGCAATCGGCGGTGATCCCGCTGTTGTGGCTGGTGCAAAAACAGGAAGGCTGGGCCCCGGAACCCGCCCTGCGTGTCGTGGCCCAGATGTTGGGGATGGCGGAGATCCGGGTGCTGGAAATCGCCACCTTTTACACGATGTTCCAATTGGAGCCGGTCGGGACGCGCGCCCATGTCCAGCTCTGCGGAACCACGCCGTGCATGTTGAGGGGCGCCAATGATCTGAAGGCGGCGCTTGAAGTCCGGGTGGGACCCAAGGGGCATCGATCCGCCGACGGCCGGCTGTCGTGGGAGGAGGTCGAGTGTCTGGGCGCCTGCGCCAATGCACCGATGGCCGCCATCAACGACTATTACTACGAAGATCTAAGCGTCGAATCCTTGAACGCCTTGATCGATGAATTCGCTGCCGGCAATACTCCGACTCCTGGCTCATCCATCGGCCGCCGCGGCTGCGCGCCATTAGGGGAAACGGCCACCCTCATCGACCCGACACTTTTTGATGGGTCCCGCGCCCGCGCGATGGGTTCCCTGCCGAACCTGCCCGCCAAGGCGCTGGTGTCATGAGCGGGGCAAGGGATCCATCTGCCGTGGGCGTGGAACTGCGCGGTATGCGCAATGCGGGATACGTGGCGTGCCTCGTGGGTGTCCTCGCAATGATCGCGGGGCGATTCATGCCGGGAGCCCCGGTGTGGGCCGTCTATGCCGGTGTTGGCGTCATCGCGATCGGCTGGGGTCTCTTCGCCTGTTTCATGCTGAAACGCGCCGCCTTGGCACGCGTGCAATCATTGGGATCGAACGGTTAGTCCATGGTCGGTATTCTCGAGGACAAGGATCGTATCTTCACCAACCTGTATGGGCGGCATGACTGGCGCCTCGAAGGCGCCAGGGTCCGCGGCGTGTGGAACGGCACGGCGGAGATGCTGGCGCAAACGCCGGAATGGGTGTGCGATCAGATCAAGGCGTCCGGCCTGCGGGGCCGCGGCGGGGCTGGCTTCGCGACCGGCTTGAAGTGGACGTTCATGCCCAAGCAGGAAAGTGAGCGGCCGCACTATCTTGTGGTCAATGCCGACGAGTCGGAGCCCGGCACCTGCAAGGATCGCGAGATCATGCGCGGCGACCCGCACCGACTGATCGAGGGCTGCCTGGTGGCCAGCTATGCGATCCGCGCCCATGACTGTTTCATCTATATCCGCGGAGAGTATGTCCTTGAGCGCGAGCGGCTCGAAGCGGCGCTGATCGAGGCGACCGAGGCTCGCCTGATCGGCAACAACAATATCCACGGTTGGGATTGCAATATCCGCGTCACCCACGGCGGCGGCGCCTATATCTGCGGCGATGAAATGGCCCTTCTGGAAAGCCTGGAGGGCAAGAAGGGTCAGCCCAGGCTGAAACCCCCGTTTCCTGCCGGCGCCGGGGTCTATGGCTGCCCGACCACGGTCAACAACGTTGAATCCATCGCCGTGGCCCCTGAGATTCTGCGTCGCGGGGCCGAGTGGTTCACCTTGTTCGGTCGCCCGAAAAATTCCGGCACCAAGTTGATGAGCGCGTCCGGTCATGTGAACCGGCCCTGCGTGGTCGAGGAGGCGATGTCGATCCCGTTGCGCCAACTGATTGACGAACATTTTGGAGGCGTGCGCGGCGGCTGGGGCAATCTCAAAGCGGTGATTCCCGGTGGTTCTTCAGTGCGGATGATTCCCGCTGAGGAGGCGGAGGTCGCCTTGATGGATTTCGACGACCTGGCGGCCCGCAAGTCCGGCCTCGGCACCGCTGCGATGATCGTCATGGACAAGGATTGCGACATCGTCGCCGCCATCGCCCGGCTGTCCTATTTTTACAAACACGAGAGCTGCGGCCAGTGCACGCCGTGTCGCGAAGGCACCGGCTGGATGTGGCGAATCATGGAGCGCATGGTGACCGGCGAGGCAGATCCCAAGGAAATCGACATGCTGCTCGATGTCGCCAGCCAGGTCGAGGGCCACACCATTTGCGGTCTGGGCGACGCAGCCGCCTGGCCAATCCAGGGCCTGTTCCGGCATTTCCGGCCGGAGATCGAAGCCCGCATCGCCAATTATCGCATCCGCCGCGCCAACCATCCCGGCGTTACCTTGCTCGCGGCCGAGTAGCGGGGTAACGCACCGCCCATGGCCGACGAACCCGACAACCTTGTTTTGCAGATGCTACGCCGCATCGACGTCAAGCTCGACCTCGTCGATGCGGCGCACTGAAGAGACCGCGAACCAATGCCCAAAGCCCGCGTAAACGGCGTCGAGATTGAGTTCGCCGCCGGCATGACCGTGCTCCAGGTCGCCGAGCTCGCCGGCGAGGAGATTCCCCGATTCTGCTATCACGAACGGCTGTCCATCGCCGGCAACTGCCGGATGTGTCTGGTTGAGGTGAAGCCTGGCCCGCCAAAACCGCAGGCCTCCTGCGCCCTGCCGGCGGCCGAGGGCCAGGAGATCGTCACCAATTCGCCGATGGTCCAGAAGGCCCGCCAGGGGGTGATGGAATTCCTGCTGATCAACCATCCCCTGGATTGCCCGATCTGCGATCAGGGCGGCGAGTGCGATCTGCAGGATCAATCCATGGGTTATGGCCGCGACGCCACTCGCTATGGGGAGAACAAGCGCGCGGTCGAAGAGAAATACATGGGGCCGCTGATCAAGACAGTGATGACCCGCTGCATCCAATGCACCCGCTGCGTGCGCTTCATCACCGAGGTGGCGGGCGTTTCGGAGATTGGCCTGATTTCCCGGGGCGAGGACGTCGAGATCACCACCTATCTCGACCGGGCGGTCACCAGCGAACTTTCCGCCAACATCATTGATCTTTGCCCGGTTGGGGCCTTGACCTCGAAACCTTACGCCTTCAACGCCCGGCCCTGGGAGCTGAAGAAGACCGAGAGCATCGACGTGATGGACGCGCTCGGCAGCGCCATCCGCATCGACGCCCGGGGTGCGGCGGTGCTGCGCGTGCTGCCCCGCACCAATGATGCGGTCAATGAAGAGTGGATCAGCGACAAGACCCGTTATGCCTGCGACGGGCTTTTGCGTCAGCGCCTCGACCGGCCAATGGTGCGACGAGATGGGCGCTTGCAGTCCGCAAGTTGGGACGAAGCCCTGGCGGTCGTCGCCACGCGGCTTAAGGCCGCCGCGCCCGAGCGGGTCGGCGTGATCGCCGGCGACCTGCAGGACGCCGAATCGATGAAGGCGGCCCTGGATTTCTTTGGCGGGCTTGCCGTCAAGAACCTCGATTGCCGGCAGGACGGCTTGGTCCTGGGGGCGGGCGCGCGCGAAAGTTGGCTGTTCAATTCCACGCTGCAAGGTCTGGAAGACGCCGACCTGATTCTCTTGATCGGAACCAATCCGCGGGTTGAGGCGGCGGTGCTTAATGCCCGAATTCGCAAACATTGGCTGACCGGACGCGTGCAGATCGGTGTAATTGGCGAGCGCGCCGATCTGGGTTACGGCTATGACTATCTGGGCGCGGGACCCGCGACCTTGTCGGGCCTGGTCGATGGCGACTCTGATTTCGCCACTGCCCTGAAGTCAGCGAAGAAACCGGCGTTCATCCTCGGCCAGGGCGCCTTGACCCGCGCCGACGGAGCCGCTCTGCTGGCGTCCGCGGCCCGCGCCGCGGACGCCTTCGCGGTTGTGCGCGAAGGATGGAACGGCTGGAACGTGCTGCACGCCGCCGCCGCGCGGGTGGGCGGGCTCGATCTGGGATTTGTCCCCGAAAAGGGCGCGCTGGGGGCGTTGGAGATGACCGCCCACGGCGCGGTCGATATCCTGTTCCTGCTCGGGGCCGACGAGATTGATCTTTCGACGACCGACGCCTTCGTCATCTATCTTGGCACGCACGGAGACGCTGGCGCACACCGAGCTGACGTCATTCTGCCGGGAGCGGATTACACCGAAAAGTCCGGCCTCTATGTGAACACGGAAGGCCGGGTACAACGTGGCGAGCGGGCGGTATTCCCCAAAGGCGAAGCGAAGGAAGATTGGTCGATCTTCCGCGCCCTGTCGGAGCATGTCGGCGGGCGTCTAACCTATGACAGTCTCGATCAACTTCGGGACCGCCTGTTCGCGGAACATCCGAGTTTCGGTCAAATCGGCTACGCTCCGGGATCGACCCCGGCGACACTTGATCTTGCCGTCCTGGGCGTTGCGGGGCCAATGTCAGCCGCGCCGCTTGTCAGTCCGATCCGGTCTTTCCATCTGACCAATCCCATCGCGCGCGCCAGCGTGACCATGGCCGAATGCGCCGCGCTCGCCTCCGGCGCGCGTATGGCGGCGGAGTAGCGTCTATGGGGATGGAGCAATTCTGGGCGACGCCTGCCGGCTGGACGGTGATCACCATCAGCCAAATCCTGTTGGTCACCGTCATTCTGCTGTTGTCGGTGGCCTTCCTCATTCTGGCGGACCGCAAGATTTTCGCCGGCGTGCAATTGCGCAAGGGCCCTAACGTCGTCGGTCCTTTCGGCCTGCTGCAATCCTTCGCTGATCTTGGCAAGTTCCTGCTGAAGGAGCTGGTGATCCCGGCCAGCGCCGACAAGGCGGTCTTTCTGTTGGCGCCGCTGATCAGCGTCACGCTTGCCCTGGGCGCCTGGGCGGCGATTCCGTTCGCGCCGGGGTGGGTGGTCTCGAACATCAATGTAGGCGTGCTCTATCTGTTCGCGGTTTCTTCGCTCGGCGTCTACGGGATCATTATGGGTGGATGGGCGTCCAATTCGAAATATCCCTTCCTGGGCAGTTTGCGCTCCGCGGCCCAGATGGTCAGCTATGAAGTCTCTATCGGCTTCGTGATCATCACGGTTATTCTGCTGTCCGGTTCAATGAACCTGCAGACCATTGTCGCGCGACAGGCCGGCGGATTCTGGCACTGGAATGTCCTGGGCGGCGGCGGCTTAAGCCAACTTCCGATCGCTCTGGTGATGATCCCGATGTCGGTCATTTTCTTCATTTCAGCGCTGGCGGAGACCAACCGGCCGCCCTTTGATTTACCAGAGGCGGAGTCGGAGCTGGTCGCCGGCTATCAGGTGGAATATTCGTCGAGCGCCTATATGCTGTTCTATTTGGCCGAAACCTCGAACATCATCCTGATGTGCAGCCTGATCGCCGTGCTGTTCTTTGGAGGGTGGCAGGCGCCATTTCCGACTCCGTTCTTGAGCGCCTGGCCGGCGACGGCCGTCAGCCTGTTCGGGTTTCTGTGGCTGGCCGCGAAAATCCTGTTTTTCTTCTTTGGCTTCGCGATGGTCAGGGCGGTGGTCCCGCGCTACCGATATGATCAGCTGATGCGCCTGGGTTGGAAGGTCTTTCTGCCGACCTCGATTGTCGCCGTGGTTCTTGTCGCCGGTTGGCGGGTATTTGGACCGGCGGCGTGAGCGCCAGATTGATGTCTTCGATCCTGCTCCTGGGCATTCTCCTGGGGGCGTGCGGTTCCGTCTCTCAGAGCGTCGATGATCTGGGTTCCGGTGTCGCCAGCTATGACGCCCTCAAGAGCGCAACCGCGGCGTGCCAGGCTCAGGGTGGCGACGTGCGCCTAAAGAGTGGCTTCGACGGTCGTGATTTGGCCGGCTATCAGTGCGTGACCGGCAAGGCGAGGTAGGTTCGATGTTTCGGAGGATCAGCCAGGCGATCAGGGGCGCGGCGTTGATGGACTTTGTCGGCGCCGTCGGCCTTGGCCTGCAATACATGGCTCGCCCAAAAGCGACCGTGCTTTACCCAAATGAGCGCGGCCCGCAGTCGCCCCGGTTTCGCGGCGAACACGCGCTGAGGCGCTATCCCAATGGCGAAGAGCGTTGCATCGCCTGCAAGTTGTGCGAGGCCATCTGCCCGGCCCAGGCGATTACCATTGAGGCGGAACCGCGGGAAGACGGGTCCCGCCGCACGACGCGATACGATATCGACATGGTCAAATGCATCTATTGCGGCCTGTGCCAGGAGGCGTGCCCGGTTGACGCCATTGTCGAGGGCCCGAATACCGAGTTCGCTGTCGAGACCCGCGAAGAACTCTATTATGATAAGGACCGGCTGCTCGCGAACGGGGACCGCTGGGAGCGGGAAATCGCCAGGAATTTGGAACTCGACGCGCCCTATCGTTAAGGCCGGCCATTCGCTAAGAAGCGGTCGCGAATCCAACCTGGGGGTCTGATCGGCGTCTCTGGCGCGGCGGCCCCTGACAGCACGAAGACGGAGTTCAAGACCGCCCGATGGTGATGCAGGCAATCGCCTTCTACCTGCTCGCCGTGACCACGGTGGTCGCGGGCCTGGCCGTGATTTCCGCGCGAAATCCGGTTCACTCCGTGCTGTTCCTGATCACCGCTTTTTTCTCGGCGGCCGGCCTGTTCGTCCTGATGGGGGCCGAATTCCTGGCCATGATCCTGGTGGTTGTCTATGTCGGCGCCGTCGCCGTGTTGTTCCTGTTCGTCGTGATGATGCTGGATGTCGACTTCACCGCGCTTCGCCAGGGGTTCGCGCGCTACATACCGATCGGCGCCTTGGTAGCTGGCGTGCTGACGGTTGAGATGGTCATTGTCGCCGCCCGAATCGCCACGTTTGGCGCGGCCGGCAAGTCCCTGGGGCCGGCGGCCCCGGTTGGCGGTATAAGCAATGCCGAGGCGATCGGCCGCGTGCTCTATACCGACTATGTCTATTTCTTCCAGATTGCCGGCATGGTGCTGCTGGTCGCCATGATCGGCGCCATCGTGCTGACCCTCAAACACCGCGTGGGCGTTCGGCGCCAAAATGTCGCCGCCCAGGTCGCGCGCACGCCCGCCACCGGCATGCGGATCGTCTCGATCAAATCCGGCGAGGGTATCGACGAATGACCATCGGGCTTACCCACTACCTGACCCTGGCCGCCATTCTGTTCACCATCGGCGTGCTGGGCATCTTCGTGAATCGCAAGAACGTCATCGTTATCCTGATGTCGATCGAGCTGATCCTGCTTGCGGTGAACATCAATCTCGTCTCGTTCTCGGTGTTCCTGCACGATATGGTCGGGCAGATTTTCGCTCTGTTCGTGTTGACCGTGGCGGCGGCAGAGGCCGCGGTCGGCCTCGCCATCCTGGTGACCTTCTTCCGGGTGCGCGGCGACATCGCCGTGGACGGCGCCTCGGTCATGAGGGGCTAGAGTGTCGCCGCAACTCATCGTCACGCTTCTGGTCTTCGCGCCCCTGCTGGGCGCCCTGATCGCCGGGGCGTTCGGTCGTCGCATGGGCGACCGCGCCGCCATGGCCGTGACCACCGGTCTGCTTTTTTTAGCCTGCGCCCTGGCCTGGACCACCTTTATTCAGGTGATTTGGGGCGGCTGGCCGGCGCGCTTCAACATTGAGATCGCGCCCTTCATCAATGTCGGCGCCTTCAAATCCGACTGGTCAATCAGGATCGACTCGCTGTCCGCGGTGATGCTGGTGGTGGTGACCTCGGTGTCCGCCCTCGTCCACCTGTATAGCTGGGGCTATATGGCCGAGGACGCTGGCAAGCCCCGATTCTTCGCCTATTTGTCGTTCTTCACCTTTGCCATGTTGGCTCTGGTGACGGCCGCCGATTTCATGCAGATGTTCTTCGGTTGGGAGGGCGTTGGCCTCGCCAGCTACCTGCTGATCGGCTTCTGGTTCCACAAGCCCACCGCCAATGCCGCGGCGATCAAGGCCTTTGTGGTCAACCGGGTGGGCGATGTCGGTTTCGCCCTCGGCATCATGACGGTGTTCTGGGCGTTCGGCTCTATCCGTTTCGCGGAAATCTTCC
>JAYUBD010000094.1:0-2460 GCA_043740995.1 Caulobacteraceae bacterium
GGGCCAGAACCCGAGGAATCCCCCATGACCGCCATCAATCCCGTCACCGACTACAGCCTCGACGGCGATGTCGGCGTCATTACCCTCAACTCGCCGCCCGTGAACGCCCTGTCCGCCGCGGTGCGCGACGGTCTGGCCGGGGGCATGGCCGCGGCCCTGGCCGATCCGGGCGCCAAGGCCATTGTGCTGATCTGCGAAGGCCGCACCTTTATCGCCGGGGCCGACATCAGCGAATTTGGCGGCGCGGCCAAGGGCGCCAGTCTGTTTGATGTTCAGAACGCCATGGAGGGTTCGTCCAAACCGGTGATCGCCGCCATTCACGGCACCGCCCTGGGCGGCGGTCTGGAGGTGGCGCTGTGCGCGCACTATCGCGTGGCGGTTCCCTCCGCCCGGTGCGGTCTGCCGGAGGTGGCGCTCGGCCTGCTGCCGGGGGCCGGCGGCACCCAGCGCCTGCCGCGCATCGTGGGGGTGGAAAAGGCCTTGGAGATGATGACCTCGGGCGCGCATGTCCCCGCGCCGCAATGCCTGGCCATGGGCCTGGTCGATGAACTGGCCGAGGAGGGCAAGCTGCGCGAGGGCGCCATGGCGTTCGCCCGCAAGGTCGCGGCCGAGGGGCGACCGTTGAACAAGGTCCGCGACCTCAATGGCAAGGTCGAGGCGGCGCGCGGCCATCCGGAAATCTTCGCGAACTTCCGCAAAGCCAATGCCCGCAAGTTCCGCGGCTTCCTCGCCCCGGAATACAATATCCGCTGCATCGAGGCGGCGGTGAACCAGCCCTTCGACGAGGGCATGAAGACCGAACGCGCCCTGTTCATGGAGTTGATGACCGGCCAGCAAAGCGCCGCCCAGCGCTACGCCTTCTTCGCCGAACGCCAGGCCAACAAGATCCCCGACGTGCCGGACGACACAGCGCTGATCGACGTGAAAAGCGTCGGCATCATCGGGGCCGGGACCATGGGTGGCGGCATCGCCATGAACTTCGCCAATGCCGGCATCAAGGTGACCCTGGTCGAGGTCAAGCAGGACGCGCTGGATCGCGGCCTCAAAGTGGTGCGCGGCAATTACGAGCGCACCGCGGCGCGCGGCGGCATCACGGCGGCCGACGTGGAAACCCGCATGGGCCTGATCGGCGGATCACTGGACATGAACGCCCTGGCGCAGGTCGATCTGGTGATCGAGGCGGTGTTCGAACGCATGGACATCAAGAAGGACATCTTCACCAAATTGGACACCATCTGCAAACCGGGCGCCATCCTGGCCACCAACACCTCGGCGCTGAATATCGACGAGATCGCCGCGGTGACCAAACGGCCCGAGGCAGTGATCGGCCTGCACTTTTTCTCCCCGGCCAATGTGATGAAATTGCTGGAAGTGGTCCGCGCCGACCACACGTCGAAGTCGGTGATCGCCACCTCGATGAAGCTGGCCAAGAAGATCGGCAAGGTCGCCGCCCTGGTCGGCGTCTGCCCGGGCTTTGTCGGCAACCGTATCCTCGGCCAGCGCCAGCGCGAGGCGCAGAAGCTGATGTTCGAGGGCGCCATGCCCTGGGACATCGACCGGGTGCTCTATGATTTCGGCTTCCCCATGGGTCCGTTCGCCATGAGCGATCTGGCCGGTCTCGACATCGGCTGGGTGAAGGAGGCCTCCAAGGGCGAAACCATCCGCGACGCCCTGTGCGAACTGGATCGCCGCGGCCAGAAGACCGGCGCCGGCTATTACGACTATGATGACGCCCGCGTCGCCCACCCCTCGCCGGTGACCGAAAAGATCATCCAGGAGTTCATCGCCAAATCCGGGGTCAACCCACGGCACATCACCGACGAAGAGATCCTCGAGCGCTGCCTGTATCCCATGGTCAATGAGGGCGCGAAGATCCTGGAGGAGGGCATGGCCATCCGCGCCTCCGACATCGATGTGATCTGGCAGAACGGCTATGGCTGGCCGGTCTATCGCGGCGGCCCCATGTTCTGGGGCGAGCAGGTGGGCCTGGCCAAGGTTCTGGAAAAGATGAAGCAGTTTCAGGCCCAGATGGGCGATGTCTACAAGCCCTCGGCGCTGCTGGAGCGGCTGGTGGCCGAGGGGAAAACCTTCGCCCAGGCGTGAGCGCCCTGATCCGGCGGCGTTGACCTCGCCGCCGGAAAGGCTAGGATCGGCCTCAATCAATGGAGGCACGATCCATGCGAAGACTGATTTCCAGCGGGTTGGCTCTCGTTCTGGCGGCCACGTCTTTGGCGACCCCCGCCGCCGCGCAATATGGCATGGATCGCAAGGGGCCGAAAAACGCCGCCACGCCCGAACTGCCGCATTGTGACAGGCCGCTCGGTCGCGCCGCGATCCAGGAACCGCAAAACCGCTGGTGGGAGGGCCTGGGGCTTTCCAATCCAGAGGCCCTGCTCAAACTGTTCGCCACGCGTTCCGGCTGCCTACGGATCGTTGACCGCAATGGCGGCCTGGCCATGC
>JAYUBD010000095.1:0-23765 GCA_043740995.1 Caulobacteraceae bacterium
CTACAAGCTGGCCGATGGCCGTGGGCTCTATATCCTCGTCCAACCCTCGGGCGGGCGACTGTGGCGATACGACTACCGGTTTGCGGGCAAGCGCAAGACGCTGGCCCTGGGGTCGTTTCCCGACGTGGGGCTCGCCGACGCCAGGGCGGCGGTTGACGGCGCGCGCGCGCAGCTGCGGGGCAAGATCGACCCGGGCGTAGCGCGAAAAGAGGTGCGCGAAGCCCCCGTGCGCGCGCCAAACCGCAAGTTCGCCCAGGTCGCTCAACGCTGGTTTGATACGAAGAAGGCCGCCTGGGTTGAAGGATACGCAAGCAGGGTTTGGGGCAGAGTGACGGAGGACCTGGTAGCGCACTTTGGCGAGATCGATGTCGCCGAGGTCAAGGCCGACGACGTCTTGCGGGCGCTCAGAATCGTGGAAGCCCGCGGCGCGGTGGAATCGGCCCGCCGGATCAGAAACTACTGCGAGGAAATCTATCGCTTCGCCAGGTCCGAGGGGCTGACGGACACCGATCCCTGCGCGGACCTCTTGGCCGCGCTCAAGGCGCTCCCACCGAAAAAACACCGCGCCGCGCTCAAGCCGGTCGAACTGCCGGCCTTTCTGGCCAAGCTCGAGGCGTTTGACGGCGAGCTCCGCACGACATTGGCGCTCAAGTTGGCGCTATTGACCTTCGTGCGCACAAGCGAACTGAGATTCGCCAGGTGGCGCGAGTTCGAGGACCTCGACGGAGCCGAACCGCTGTGGCGCATTCCGGCCGCCAGGATGAAGATGCGCAGCGAACACCTCGTGCCTCTCGCCCCCCGGGCGGTGACGGTGGTGAAGCAGCTTTGGGCCTTGTCGCCAAAGTCCGACCTGCTCCTGCAATCGCAAACCAAGAGCGGCGTCATCTCGGAAAACACCCTGATCTACGCCCTCTACCGGATGGGCTACCATTCGCGCGCCACGGTCCATGGATTTCGCGCCACGGCGTCGACCGCGCTCAATGAGGGCGGCTTCAACCGCGACTGGATCGAACGACAGCTTGCGCACGTGGAGACCAACCAGATCCGCGCGGTCTACAATGCGGCCGAGTGGCTGCCCGGACGACGAGAGATGATGTGCTGGTGGGCTGATTTTCTGGACCGTGCTGGTTTGACGATCGGTCCCTGAGCTCCCACATTTGTGGAGTCAGCCGCACCAATCACCGAACAACGGCAGACCCACCGGGGGTTGACCATTCAAATCTCGCTAAACCCGCGGTTCGATGGGACTCGACCACAATCGTGAGTGTCAACGAAAGGCGTTGGCTATTCGCAGCAGACCGGGGGTGAACCGAGGACGCTAACCGTCATTCGCCTTAGCAGACAGGACCCGGATCGGTACCGTTCGGCAGGCGGAAGACGTAGCGAGATCATTGCAAGCGGTCCAAAACGTAGGGACCAAAGCGTGGATTGGGGACAAGATGGACGATAAGGCGTTTTTCGAATCGGCGAGGAGGGCCCGCAAATGGCCTTGGCCGCTAGCGGACGAGGACATCCTCTACCAGGCGTCGCGGGACCGTTGGACCGCTGAAGATGCTGTTGCCCTGACACTCGGCCTCAGGCCTTTGGACGGCTTTGTTCAATGGGCGCGCGACGCAGCCTCCCCTGCCTATATTCCCATCCCAGGCACAGTGCCGCCACCGGCCACTGGGGACGCCGCGTTCGCATGGTGTCTATTTGACCTGATCGAGGACGCCATAGCTGCCAAGGCGCTGCCTGATCCGTTCAGTCCCCGGCAATATATTGAATGGGCGAGGTCGAAGCGATTTCCAGGCCGTGAACCATTGAAGTTTCCCAGCGATCTCCGGGAGGCCGTGGGCGAGGCCACGCAGACAAGATTTGAGCTGGCCGATGCGCTAAACTCGGCAAACAGGCGGATTGCGGAGCTGGAAAAAGAAATTAAGGAGCGAAACGAGTCTATTGAAGTGGTAAATACGAAGAAACTGCAGAATATATTGAAATTGATGTATAGTATATCTCAGGTTAAATACCGCTCCACGGAGATTTGGACAAAAACTGCATTGGCTAAAGAGATGAGTCAAAGTTTGAATGAGCGTAATGAATATTATGTTGGTGAAGGTCCGATGTCATCATATCTTCAAAGAGGCGCTGAACTTCTCGGAAAAAGAGATCCGTTTCGGAGGCCGGGTATGAGTTGAGTTTCTCCGGCCCAGGACTCGCTGCGCGTCGGGGCCCAGACTCGCTTAACGTCCACGGCGGCGGAGCTTAGAAAAATCCAATTCGCGCTGAACGCGCCTTTGGAAAACCGCCATGAAAAACACCTCAACCCCGGCCGGACCGCCGGAATTCCTGCGCCTCCGACAAATTCTTCGCGACTGGGTGCCGGTCGCGCGTAGCACGCTTTTCGAGTGGATCGCGTCGGGCAAGTTCCCTCGCGGCACCCGCATATCGCCAGGGGTCGTCGTCTGGAAGCGCGACGACATCTTATCGTTCATCGAAGGGCACAGCTGCGCGCCCATGCCGTACGATCAGATGCAGAGAGTCGAGGGCCGTCGCTCCCGGACCAATTTGACCCGCTCGCAGGACGGCGAATCATGACCCGCCGCCCTTTTCTCAACCGCGCGCAATTTCTTGATCCCGAGGCCTACGCCCGCGCCGTCCGCGCCGCCGGCCCCCCGGATATGCGCGACCTCGATCTGGTGCGCGGCCTCGCCGGCGACGACGGCAAGATCCTCGACATGATCTGGGGCTCCAGCGCCGCTCAATTCGACGCCATGGTCGAGGCCGAATTCCGCGCCGAGGTGCGCCGAAGCCCGCACAAATTTATCCAGAAATACGCCCCGCCGAGACGCCGCGGCGTGGGCAAGCCGGGCTAGGCGGTGATATCGCCATGGCCGTCGCTTGCCGATCGTACAATGCCGGAGGCGCGACACGCGGGCATCGGCGTGCAGGAGTTCGCCGATCTCTATGCCGCCGCCGAATGGGCGCATTCCAGCGGCTTTTGGTTTGACACGACCTTGACCATCGCCTGGCGGCGGCTCGAGATCGAGGACCCCGCCGACGTCCAGCGCGTCTTAACCGCGTTCTTAAAGTGTTTGCGCGACTGGCTGGCCCAACGTTGCCTGCCGCCGGCCTGGATTTACGCTCACGAATGCGGACCGATAATTGGATTGCACACCCACCTGGCGATCTACATCCCCGGCTCTGTGAACGCCGATGACGCGCCTCAATCAGACTATCGCGCCGATTTTCGCGCGTGGGTCTTGGCCTGGGTCCGGCGTCGGATGGGCCGTCCCGTGCCGCGCTCGACGCGGGTGCGCGGGCCCAGGGCGGAGACGCCCTGGCTGCATTGGTTGACCGCCCACTATCTGATGAAGGGCTACGATCGCGGCGTGGAGGTTCAATCGTCCCGCACTTCGCCCGATGGCCAACCGGTGACGCTGGGCGACCTGATCGTGTTCGATTGGCAAGATCCGGGCAAAGTCGCGATGACGCAAAGGGTGGGGTGGTCGCGACCGCTCGGTCCGGGGCGGCGGGCCACCGGCGTGCCGTGGGGCGCAGACGACAGAACCGCGCCGACCTGGCCGCTCACCGATTTCAGCGTGACGCCTCCAAAGGACGTGTTCGTCCCTCCCGTCGCGGGGCCCTTGCGCCCCTTCGGCCGCCTGGGGGATGTCAAAACGCCCGCCGCCTTGCCTCGGCATGGCCGGCCCGCACCGGCGTTTCGCTCGAAATTCGACGAGGGAGTGCGCGACGTGCGGCAGCTCTACCCGGAGGATTTCCTCAGGCGTGTCCATCCCCTGTTCTACGTCAGCGCATCGGATGATGAAGGGGCTTAAAAGACGCCCCTCACGTCCGATCGACGGGGGAGTGACGGGCCTCGCGGCAATTTCGAATCGACAATGACACCGTGCCCAAGCCCCCGTTTGGACGCGCGAGCCCGGCTCAGGATCGGGGATTTCCGGTGCTTGCCATGCCGGCGTGCAACTCAGGCGTCGATCGCCGGATATCCGCCCGTCGCCGCCACCCGCGCGGCGGCCCTGACCTCAAGCGGCGGCGGCTTCAACGGCGAGGGCCAGGCGCGCGTGCAGATCCGGCCCCGGCGGCGAATATTCCGCCGCTTCGACCATGCCGGGGGCGAAATAGGTCTGCGCCGTTACGCGCATGTAGACGTCGCGCTCCTTCTTCGGCCCTCCCCATTGACGCCAGAATTTTTCCTGGAACACGCCTGTGTACTGCCATTCGTGTGCCTCCTCGAAGCGCGCCACCAGCGGCTGCCGCTTGATATAGGCCAGCAGCGGCCGCAGTTTGGCTTTGGCCAGGGCCGTCAATTCGAAGGGCGGCCCGTGGGGCTCAAGCCCCGCCGCGATGGCGGCGCTCTCGTCGATGGCTGCGCGGCGCGCCAGGTCCTCCGGCGCGCTCGGATAGCCTATTCGATCATAGTACGCGGCCACCACATCATCGGCGTGGGGATTGTGCAGGATCGGCCGACCGTGTCGCAGGGTTACGACAATCCCACCGGGCATTGTGATCCGTATCGCCTCCCTGAACACGGCCGGCAGATCGTCTTCCGTCTGGATCGCTTCGATGACAACGCGGGCTTGGCTCGCCGCCGGAAGACCGGTCTTCTGTGCCGACGCGCTGACGTAGGATGGCCGACGGGCGATCACCACGCGGTGCGGATAGTCCTGTCGGCCGGTCAACCCGCCGTTGCGGACACCCTGAGCTTCACGCCACAGAATGTGGCCACCGGCGGCGCGAAGGCTGAGCGCGAGGTCGGGTTCGACCTGGTTCGCGGCGTCGATAGCCGTCGCGTTCGCGCCCAGGCCTGAATTGAGAAAGGCGATCGGGGCCGTTGTCACCACCCCGGAGAGTCGATGGAGCTGGTTGCGGGGAAAAAGAAATTGTGCGGGAAACACATCCTGTTCCAGAAGGGTAGAATAAGGTTCCATGTCAATAAGTCCGATTGATGATTAGAGTGTGTACATCGGAATCGAGAATTATGACAGCAATAAATCATTCAAAGATCATAACAAAGCGCTGGTTAAGCGAACTATATTGGACGCCATTGAATTGTATCGGATCGCATTGGACTCACAAAGTTTTTTTGAATTCACGAATATTTGAATTCGTGAAGTGTAAATTTCTCCCAGCGCCATCGCGTCGTGGTTGTGGATAGGGCGCTGGAAGGGGAGCGGAAGGTCGAGGCCCCCAATTTATGGCCCTCCGCGTGCTGGAGGTCGTGGGTCGACCCCGACCCTGGGCGGTGTCCATCATGACGCGGTGGGGGTCCTTAAGATTCAAAGAGATAACCCCGTCGCTGAGGTGGGTTTTCGGCAAACGGTGGTTGCGGGTGGTGGGCGGCCGGCTGCGGTGGACCTGGTCGGCGTTCCACGACGGTCCGCCAGCTGCCATTGACGCACCGATGACAGACGGTTTCGCCGATCCAAAAATTATATGAGCAAGAACAATGTGTTGCAGGCCACCGGATCGTCGGCGTGTCACTAGGAAAAATTTTCGACGGGCGGGTCGATTGAGCCTCGGGCGCGGGGCGGACCGGCGCGCCCCAGACCTAGGAAAGGTGGGCGAGGACGGTGACGGCCGAAGTTCTGCTGGATGACTCCGTCGAGCCCGCACGGGCGCGCCGGTCGGCCGGCCCGCCTGGTCCTTCGAGCCGCTCAAACCTTTCCCGCCAAGGTGGTCCCCCTGAGCATCGGGTGCGGACACAATCGGGTGCGGTCTTGAGTGAAAATGAGCGCTAGCGGGACGGACTCCAATTGATTCAAAACGCGTTAACGTCTCGTCAGTCATGCTCTACACTGCCGTCACACCAGTCAGAGATTCGAAGGCCATGCCCGCCGCCAAACAGGTTATAGCGCTGCTCGCCGGCCATCTTGACGGTAACAGCGAGCAAGTTCGCACGGTCGCGCTGCAAATCGCGGCGGCCGAGGCGCGGCAAGGGCATCTCAAGACCGCCGCGACAATGAAAAAGTTGCTGGAACGACCGGAATTCCGTTCCAAGCCGGTTGCGCGCGACGCATCGCCCATTGGTGCTACCTTGCTGGCCAAGCCCCGTGGTGATCTCGAAGAGTTGGTGACGGTCGCCACGCCCAAGGCACGGATTTCGGATATGACTCTGACGCCGCAAGCGCGGGAGCGGCTGGATCGGATGGTGCGCCAACAGACGGCGCGAGGACATCTGCGCGAACATGCCTTGCGTCCGAGCGCCAAGCTGTTGCTCGTGGGTCCGCCAGGTTCAGGCAAGACCCTGACGGCTAGCGCGCTTGCAGGCGAGCTCAACGTGCCCCTCTTCACCATCCGATTGGATGCGGTCATCACACGGTTCCTGGGGGATAGCGCCACCAAGCTACGCACGGTGTTCGACCAGATCGCTCAGATGCGCGGGGTCTACCTGTTCGACGAGTTCGACGCGATTGGCGGCAAACGCTCGGCCGGTAACGACGTCGGCGAGGTCCGGCGGATCCTCAACTCATTCTTGCAGTTCCTGGAAGAGCCCAACGCCACAGATAGCCTAATCGTGGCGGCCACCAATCACCCCGAGCTGCTTGACCGCGCGCTGATCCGACGGTTTGACGAAATCATCGAATATGGATTGCCCGACGTCGATGGCGTGCGCGACATTATCAAACGCCGACTAGCTGGCCGTGCAGGTCGGGCCTTGAATTGGCACAAGATCGGCGAAGCGGCGCACGGCCTCAGCCAAGGTGAGGTGTCGCGGGCGATAGAGGAAGCTCTACGCGAGGCAATCCTCGCCAACAAGAAAGCCGTCGACCAGATCGCCTTGACCACCGCCCTAGATGCCCGCCGCGCCATGCGCGAAGCGGTGGCTGACTTGTTCAACGAATAGGTGCAGCTTGTTGGACATCGCTTCGACTTCTGAAAGGTGCCCGTGCTTCGACCCCACCTGCGCATTGACCGGTTCGCCACCGAGGCCCCCTATATGCGACCCAGGGGCGGCGGCGGGGGAAGCAAGGACTATGGCCGCGCTTTCGGCCAACACGCCGAGGACCTCAAGCGCGATCTGGCGACCGCCTGGGCCGATGTCGACGGACTTCTCTCTCAGCGCGAGGACGTGGTCGGCATAGAGGGGACGTACGTGTCTTTCTCGACAGCGATCGACGCGCCCCTGCCGAACCTCGAGTGGAAGCGCCAGGGCCTGAAGTTGGCGGCCGCACGGCGCGACACCGAGGGTCGGGCGGAAGGTACGGTGTTCGTTCCAGACACCGCACGCGACTTTCTTGCCGAGAAGCTCACCGGCTACGGCACGCGGATTACCGCGAAAGGGCGACAGGAGAACGAAGATCGTTTCGTAGCGATCGACCAGTTCGTAGCCGCCCGTCTAATCAATCTTTGGGTCGATAGCCGGCCGATGCCCGAAGGCGAGGCGGCAGAATGGTGGGAGTGCTGGTGTTGGCCCGATCGGTTGCACAATCTGGAAGCCAAGGCGGCCCACATCGGCCTGTCCGTCTCGGCCGATCACCTTTTCTTTCCAGAACGCACGGTTACTTTCGTTCATGCCAGCGCAGCGGCTATGGGCCGCTTGGTCAGTGGCACCGACAGCGTCGCCGAACTGCGTCTGGGCCGCGATACTGCAGCATATTTTATGGGAACCCCGCGCGTCGACCAAGACGGCTGGATTGACGCCTTTCTGGAGCTGATTGTCGATGGTCGCTCGGCGACCTCGCCAGCCGTCTGCTTACTCGACACTGGTGTTAATCGCGGCCATCCGTTGCTTTCGATGATGCTGCACGCGGCCGACCTTCACGCCGTGCGCATCGAGTGGGGGCTTAACGACGACCAAGGCCACGGCACCGAATTGGCCGGCTTGGCCCTCTATGGCGATCTGACCTCGGCTCTACAGTCAAAAACGCCCACAATCCTGGAGGTGGGATTGGAGTCGGTCAAACTGCTACCGCCCGCCGGTTTCCCGCCCACCGCGCCGGTCAGTCTTGGTCTGGTCACACAGCAGGCAATCGCCCTGCCAGAGATCGCTGAACCCCTCCGCCCCCGCGTATTTTGCCTTGCTTTGGGTCAGGCAGTGGTCAGCGGACCGCGGGCTTCCAGCTGGAGCGCAGCAATTGATCAGTCTGCGGCCGACGCCCAGGTAGACGAAATTGAGTTGCGTCATCGACGCCTCTTTATCATAGCGGCCGGCAACATCCCGGACGGCCTAAATGTTGAGGATATGGAAGACTGGGACAGCTTCGAGATTGAGGATCCGGGCCAGGCTTGGAATGCTCTGACCATCGGCGGGGTGACTCAAAAGACCAAGATCGCCGAGCCGAACCGTATCGACTGGAGCGCCGCCGTCGGCGTCGGTGAGCTGAGCCCCTACAGCCGAGTGTCGGCCTCTTGGGGCCGCGGCGTCGCACCCGTCAAACCGGAACTTTTGTTCGAAGCGGGGAACCGGGCCGTCGATCCGTTAGATCAAAGCCACTGGAGCGGGCTTGACTCGCTCTCCTTGCTGACTACTGGCCACCAGGTGACGACGATGCCATTGACGACGTCCTGGGCCACTAGCGCCGCAGCTGCCCAGGCGGCCGGCATGGCAGGTCGATTGATGGCTGACGATCCGGCTTACTGGCCTGAAACCGTGAGGGCCCTGCTGGTGCACAGCGCCAAATGGACGCCGCCCATGCTCGCCGTTCTCAAAGGTGTCGGAGGCAAGACCGAACGAATGAAGCTCGCGCGACGCTGGGGCTATGGCCAGGCCAACCTGGAGCGTGCGAGGCGATCGCGCGCTGCGGAACTGGCGTTGGTGTCGCAGGCCAGTCTGCAGCCTTTCCGCAAGAACGGGTCTAGCGCTCGAATGAACGCCTTCCATTTCTACGACATGCCCTGGCCGCGCGACGCGCTGGCGGAATTGGCCGAGAAGGACGTCCGACTGCGTGTCACCTTGTCCTATTTCATCGACCCCAATCCCAGTGCCGACGCGCCCTTGACGCCGGCCCGATATCGTTCGTTCGGTCTACGCTTTGATTTGCGAAAAAAGGGCGAGTCCGTCGCCGGGTTTAAGCGCCGTATCAGCGCCTTGGCCGAGACGGCGGATGAGGAGCTTGATCTTATCGAGCAGGACAGCGCGCGCCTCTTTGGGGCTAAATCGGTTTCAGCCGGATCGTTGCATAGCGACGAATGGCGGTGCTCGGCGGCCGACTTGATCGATCGTGATTGTCTAGCCGTCTATCCCGTTGGAGGTTGGTGGAAGGCGTCACCTAAGGCCGAAATTTCCGATCGCGTGGCACGCTATAGCCTCGTGATCACCCTGGATGCCGGCGACGTCGAAGTCGACCTCTATGCCGAAATCCAAAATCGGATCGAGCTAAAGATTGCGCCCGATGCGTTGGTCGAGATTGCAGTCGGAACCGAGGGTTCGGCGTGACAGGTCATCAGCGTCGCTTTGGGTTGTCCAAATCGAAGATCGCCGCGTTCGAGCAATGCCCAAGCAGCTGTGGCTGTCGAAGCATCGCCCTGAACTTGCCGAACAGGACCCCGGCTCCGAGGGAGGGCCGGTTTGCAACGGGTCACCAGGTCGGAGTGGTCGCGTGCGCTCGGTTGCCGGACGGCGTGATGGTCGAGGCCGAACCGGATCTGAGGGCGGCGCTCGCCAAGACGTGCGAGCTGCTGCAGAGCGGTCAGGTTTGGCCGATCTTCGAAGCGACGCTTGAGCATGACGGCGTGCTGGTTCGCAGCGATGTGCTTGAGCCGGATGGCCGCCGGCGAATGGCGCACGGCCGAGATCAAAAGCTCGACCGGGGTCAAGGACGATCACTTGGGCGACCTGGCGACCCAGATGTGGGTCGCGCGCAATGCGGGTGATCCGATCAGCGGCGCAGCGATCCGCCACAACCGCTTCGTGCTTGAGCGCGAGGCCGACTGGAAGCTGAAGCACCACATCTACGACTTTGTCGTCACGTATTCTGACATCGAACGCAAATTCGCCAGTGACCTGGACGCAATCGGCAAGGTGGAGGTCTACGCGAAGTTCCCGCGCGGGTTTCTCATCCCGACGCTTGTAGGTGATTGCAATCCTGACTGGGCGATCTCGTTTAAGGTCGGCAATGTCATCGGTTTCGCAAAATGGCCGGGTTATAGTCATCCGGTGTCGATGCTATGCTCCGGCGTGGCGCGCGGGGAAGCTGTCGCCAAGCGCCACGAACAATCTGAAACCACCGACCTTTTTGGCCGCGTCGATCCTTCGGAGCATAATTCTTGGCGATCAAAAAATCCGACCTCTACTCCTCGCTCTGGGCCTCGTGTGACGAACTGCGTGGCGGCATGGATGCCAGCCAGTACAAGGACTACGTCCTGTTCATGCTGTTCATCAAATACATCTCCGACAAATATGGAGACTCCGATGATTTCGCTCCGCCGGTCATCATCCCGCCGGGCGCGGGTTTCAAGGACATGGTCGCCCTCAAGGGCAAGAGCGACATCGGCGACAAGATCAACACGCAGGTCATCCAGCCGCTGATCGACGCCAACGCCCGCCTCGCCCGAAGCGACTTCCCCGATTTCAACGACCCCAACAAGCTCGGCGAGGGGGACGCGATGGTGCAGCGTCTCACCAACCTGGTCGCCATCTTCCAGAAGCCGGAACTCGATTTCTCGAACAACCGCGCCGAAAACGATGACATCCTTGGCGACGCCTATGAATATCTCATGCGGCACTTCGCCACCGAGAGCGGCAAGAGCAAGGGGCAGTTCTACACCCCGTCGGAGGTGAGCCGGGTCATCGCCAAGGTGATCGGAATCTCTCCTAGGAACACGGTCGCGTCCACCACCGCGTATGACCCCACCTGCGGTTCAGGCTCGCTGCTCCTGAAGGTCGCGGCCGAGGCCGGCAAGCACATCACCCTCGAAGGCCAGGAGAAGGACGTGACCACCGCCGGTCTCGCCCGCATGAACATGATCCTTCATGACTTCCCCACGGCGAACATCGTCAACGGGAACACGCTGGCCGCGCCGAAGTTCAAAGACGGCGAGCAGCTGCGGACCTTCGACTACGTCGTCGCCAATCCACCGTTTTCGGACAAGACCTGGAGCACGGGCCTCACACCTTCGACCGATCCCTTTCAGCGCTTCCAGTGGGGCGAGCCGCCACCGAAGCAGGGCGACTACGCCTACCTGCTGCACATCATCAGGAGCCTGAAGAGCACGGGCAAGGGCGCATGTATTCTACCCCACGGCGTCCTGTTTCGCGGCAACGCCGAGGGGGTCATTCGTGAAAAACTCGTCCGCTCCGGCTATCTCAAGGGCATAATCGGTCTGCCCGCCAATCTCTTTTACGGGACCGGCATTCCGGCCTGTATCGTAGTGCTGGACAAGGAAAACGCCACCGCCCGCAAGGGGGTGTTCATGATCGACGCGTCCAAAGGCTTTGTGAAGGACGGAAACAAGAACCGGCTGCGCGATCAGGACATGCACAGGATCGTCGACGTCTTCACCGCCGCGCGCGCGGTTCCCAAATACGCGCGCATGGTCTCTATGGCGGAGATCGCGGCCAATGATTTCAACCTCAACATCCCCCGCTATATCGACTCCTCTGAGCCGGAGGATGTGCAGGACATCGAGGCCCATCTTAAAGGGGGCATTCCGCAGCGCGATCTGGACGACCTGCAGGCCTTCTGGGACGTCATGCCCTCGGTGCGCGCCGCCCTGTTCGGCCCCGGCGATCGGCCCGGCTACGCCAATCCCAAGGTGGAACCTGGCGCGGTTAAGGCGACCATTCTGGGACATGCCGAATTCGCCGCGTTTTCGGCGACCGTGCAGGCCGTGTTCGACGGCTGGCGCGCGACGCACATGGAGCGCCTGAAAGCCATCGCGCCGGGCGATAAACCGGGCGAAATCATCCACGCCCTGGCCGAAGACCTGCTGGAGCGCTTCGCCGACGTACCGCTGATCGACCGCTATGACGTCTATCAGCACCTGATGACCTGGTGGGCGCAAGTCATGCAGGACGACGTCTATATCCTCAGCCAGGACGGCTGGCCGGCAGCGCGGGTGCTGCGCGCCCTGGCCCGCAACGACGAGGGCAAGTTCACCGACGAGCCCGATTTGGTGCTGGGGTCCGGCCGCGCCGCCCAACGTCTGAAAGCCGAACTGATACCGCCCGCCCTGATCGTGGCGCGCTTCTTCGCCGCCGAACAAGCGGCATTGGACAAGCTCGACGCCGCCGCCGAGGAGGCCGCGCGCGCGGTCGAGGAACTCGTCGAGGAAGAGGGCGGCGAGGACGGCCTGTTGTTCGAGGCGGTCAACGACAAGGGCAAGGTCACGGCGGTCGGAGTAAAGGCGCAATTGCGGGAGGTCCGCGGCGACGCCGACGCGCGCGACGAGCGGGAGGCCTTGGAGATATGCCGAAAACTGATCGAGGCGGAGAACGACGCCACGGCGGCGGCGAAAGTGGCCAAGGCCGCGCTGGATGCCAAGACAGCGGGGAAATATCCGAAACTGACCGAGGTTGAGGCGAAGGCGCTGGTTGTGGAAGACAAATGGCTTGCAGCAACCGAAGCGCAGATTGGACGCGAGGCCGATTGGGCGAGTCAAACGCTCAGCATACGGATCAAGCTGCTAACGGAGCGTTACGGCGTCACCTTGACGGAACTTGAGAAATTGGCGCAGCGATTGGCAATCAAGGTCGATGCCAATTTCCAGCGGATGGGTTTTGCAAAATGAGCCCGTTGAGAAAAGCTGCCGCTAACGCTGACGCAGTCGAACGAGGCGCGATCCCTGAAGATTGGGACGTCGGCAGACTTGAGCGACTCTCAGCGTTCATCACCAAGGGAGCAACACCAACAACCTTTGGATTCAAATGGGAAAATGATGGAGTGGTATTTCTTCGAAGCGAGTGCGTTTCCGAAGTCGGCCTGGACCTGGAGCAGTCCATGTTCATTTCACCCGAAGCTCATTCTGTTTTCTGCCGTAGCGAAGTTAGAAAAAATGACATTCTTATTACAATTACGGGCAATGTCGGGCGCGTAATATATGTAGAAAATCTAGATATAGCTAATATAAATCAACATATTGAGAGAATAAGAATAGAAAATCGGGAGGTAGATCCGAAATACATCTATAATTTCCTAAACCAACCGGAAATCAGAAAAAACTACAACAAAATAACGACGGGTTTGGCGTATCCGCAGATAAGTCTGCGTCAGGTTCGGGACACAAAAGTAGCCTTGCCGCCCCACCCCGAACAACGCGCCATAGCCGCCGTGTTGGGGGGTGTGGACGAGTTGATCGGAGCGTTGGACGCTTTGATCGCCAAGAAGCGTGACATCAAACAGGCGGCCATGCAGCAACTTCTCACGGGCGAGACCCGCTTGCCGGGTTTTGAGGGGGATTGGGATAACGTCGCCCTCGGAACGATTGGCAGCTTCGCGAAGGGAGCCGGTATCCGGCGTGAGCAGGTGCGACGCGAAGGATTACCGTGCGTGCGTTATGGTGAAATCTATACCCATCACGATGACATCGTTCGTGCTTTCAATTCCTACATCGACCCCGAGGTCGCGCAGGGTAGCTATCGCCTGAAGACCGGCGATCTGCTCTTTGCCGGCTCGGGAGAAACTGCCGAGGAAATCGGTAAGTGCGTCGCCTACCTCGGCGACGAGGAGGCATATGCTGGCGGCGACATCGTCGTTTTTTCGCCCAGGGACGAAAATTCCTCGTTTCTCGGCTATCTGATGAATTCGCCCTGGATCGCCGTTCAGAAAACGCGAATGGGCCAAGGTGATGCGGTCGTCCACATCGGGGCGCGACACCTCGCCCAAATATCGTTCAAGCGCCCCGAAAAGGCCGAGCAAACCGCCATCGCCGCCGTCCTTACCGACATGGACGCCGAGATCGCCGCCCTCGAATTGCGCCGCTACAAGACCCGGGCTTTGAAGCAGGGCATGATGAAGGAACTCCTCACAGGCCGGACGCGGCTCGTTCCCGCTGGAGCCGCCCATGCCTGAGCAGCCGCGCTCCGAGCGCAAGACGCAGAACCGCGTCATCGCCCTCTTCACCGATTCGAAGCGGGCCGATTGGCTCGGCTACCGCTACCTCGGCGAGTGGAACAAGCGGGCGAACAACCGCGCCATCGAAACGACGATCCTTCGCGACAACCTGACGGCGCGCGGCTACTCCCCCACCCACATCTCCGCCGCCCTCCAGAAGCTGGAAACCGCCGCTGATTCGACGGGCATCACGCTCTACCAGGCCAGCCTGCGCACCTACCGGCTCCTGCGCTACGGCGTTCCGGTGCAGATCGCCGCTGGCAAAGCCTATGAAACGGTGCACCTGATCGATTGGGAGCACCCGGAGAAAAACGACTTCGCGCTGGCCGAGGAAGTAACCCTGAAGGGCGGCTACGAGCGCCGGCCCGACATCGTGCTCTATCTGAACGGCATCGCCATCGGGGTGATCGAGCTGAAGCGCAGCTCGGTGGACGTGGCCGATGGGGTGCGTCAGCTCATCACCAACCAGGAGGAGATCTTCAACAAGGGCTTCTTCAGCCCGGTTCAGCTCGTTTTTGCGGGGAGCGATTCGCAGGGACTGCGATACGGCACCACCGGCACGCCTGAGCAGTTTTTTGTGGAGTGGAAGGACCAAAGCGCCAGCAGCGAGGCCCTGGCCCCCGGAGCCTTTTTGGACAGGCCGCTGGCTCTGATTTGCGGCAAGGCGCGTCTGCTCGACCTGATCCGTAACTTCATCATCTTTGATGCCGGGCAAAAGAAGGTGCCACGGCCTCATCAGTTCCTCGGTGTGAAGGCCGCCCAGGAGAGGATCGCCAAAGGCGAGGGCGGGGTCATCTGGCATACCCAGGGTAGCGGCAAGAGCATTGTCATGGTGCTGATCGCCAAGTGGCTGCTGGAACATGATCCGGACGCCCGCATCCTGGTCCTCACCGACCGCGACGAACTGGATAAACAGATTGCGGGCGTGATGAAGAATGCTGGGCTCGTCGGCGAGGATTCGCCTTCGCCGCGCATCACGTCGCGGGCGCAATTTGTCGAGAAACTCGGGGCCACGACGCCCAGGCTGCTTTGCGCCCTGATCCATAAATTCGAGCTGGACCCGAACAGCCCGCCGCCGCCCGTCCACGGTCGCTTCTATGTGTTCGTCGATGAGTGTCATCGCACCCAGGGCGGTGACATGAACAAGCAGATGAAGCGCTGGCTTGAGGGCGCGATCTTCGTGGGCTTCACCGGCACGCCGTTGCTACGCCGGGACAAACCCATGACACGCGACGTGTTCGGCACCTACATTCACACCTACAAATTCCACCAGGCGGTGGCCGACAAGGTGGTGTTGGATCTCAAATATGATCCCCGCGAGGTTCCGCAGCAATTGACCGGACCCAAGGCGATCGACGCCTGGTTCGAGCGGAAGACCCGGACCCTCAACAACTTTCAAAAAGCCCTGCTGCGCAAGCGATGGGCGACGATGGAAACGCTGATGAGCGCCGGCGAACGCAAGCAGCGCATCATCGCCAGCATCATCGAGGATTTCAGTCTCAAGCCGAGGCTCAACAGCGATCGCGGCACGGCCATCCTGGTGGCCGCTTCGATCTACGATGCGTGTCACTATTACCGGCTGCTGCAAAACACCAATTTCGGCTCGTACTGCGGGATCATCACCTCCTACGAGCCGAACCATAACGCGATCTCAAAGGAGCCGGCGCACAGCGACGAGCGCTACAAGTTCGACACCTACACCAAGTATGTCCTGGCGAAGGACCAGACCACCAAGCAATACGAGGACGAGATCAAGAGGCGGTTCATCGAGGAGCCGGCCAACACCAAACTGTTGATTGTGGTGAGCAAATTGCTGACGGGGTTCGATGCTCCGAGCTGCAGCTACATCTATCTCGACAACGACCTGCGGGATCACAATCTCTTCCAGGCGATCTGCCGGACTAACCGGCTGGATGGCGACGACAAGGACTACGGGCATATCGTCGATTTCAAACAACTCTTCGGCAAGGTGCAGCACGCCATCGCCGTCTACAGTTCCGACGAGCTCGATCTCGACGAGGGCGGCGACCGGGAAAACAACGTCCACATCAAGAACTGGCTGGACGAGGGGCGGGCGCAACTCGACGGCTCGCGCGAAGCGCTCAGCTATCTCTGCGATCCGGTCCCCGCACCACGCGAGATCGAGCAATATCTCCACTATTTCTGTGGTGACGCCGCCAATCCGAACGCGCTCAGTGACACCGAGCCGCTGAGGATTTCGTTTTACAAGGCCGCCTCCACCTTTCTTAGGGCGTTTGCGGCCATATCCCAGGACCTGACCGAAGCGGGATATTCCGCCGGCGAGGCTGCCGCCCTGCGCAACGAGGCCGAGGTTTTCAGCGACATCCGATCGGCGATCAAACGCCACTCCGGCGAGGAGTTGGACATCAAGCCCTATGAGGCGGACATGCGCCACCTCATCAACACCTACATTCAGGCGGAACCTGCGGAGGATCTCGGCGATCTGGGGTCGCTGTCTCTGACCGACCTGATCATCAAGACCGGCATCCACGACACGATCGCCCGAGAGATCAACGCTAAGGGCAAGCTGTCGAAGAACGCGATCGCCGAAACCATCCTCAACAACATCCGAAAGACGATCATCCGCGAGCAACTCACGGACCCGCGATTTTACGATCAGATGTCGAAACTCCTGGACGACCTGATCCAGCAGAATCGCGCGGACGCTCTGGCCTACGAAGCGTTTCTCAAAGATGCCGAGGCGCTCGTTCAGCGTATCGTCGGCAAGGACGCCGGGGGCCAACCGACGATCCTGCACGGGCACCCCGAAGCCACCGCGCTCTTCAACAACCTCGCCAGCATTTCGGCCGAGGGGTTTCAATGCCCCGATGTCGCCGAGGAGAAGGCGGAGTTTGCGCTCAAGCTCGACCTTGCGATGCGTGAACATGCGCCGGCAGGATGGAAGGGCGACGACACGCGAGAAAAGCAGGTGCTGAACGCGCTCTTTCCCCTCATGGGACGCGACAGAGTTGCAACGCAGGCCATTTTCGAAATCATCAAGAGCCAGCCGGGCTACGCATGAGCGAGTACATTGAGCTTGGCGATCTGGCGATCGAGGTGACGCGGAAAAACATCCGCAACGTGCACCTCTCGGTGCACCCGCCAAACGGCCGTGTGACCCTGGCCGCGCCCCTGGCGACCCGTCTGGAAGTCGCCCGGGCCTATGCGATCTCGCGGCTCTCGTGGATCCGCAGTCAGCAATCCAAGCTCGCCACGCAGGCGCGGGAGACGCCGCGACGGTTCATCGAGCGCGAAAGCCACTATCTGTGGGGCCGCCGTCACCTGATGAGCGTCGTCTACCGGGACGCCAAGCCCGGGGTTTTGGTCGACCACAGGCGGATTGTGCTGATGGTCCGGCCAGGCAGCGACGCGGCCAAACGCGCCCAGGTCGTCCATGACTGGTACAAAGGCCTGCTTCACGAGGTCATTCCGCCCTTGATCGGAACCTGGGAGAGACGCCTGAAGGTCCAGGTGAAGGGCTATTTCCTGCAGCGGATGAAAACGAAATGGGGCGGTTGCAACGCCGCCGCCGGGCACATCCGCCTCAATACCGAGCTGGCGAAAAAGCCCCGGGACCTTCTGGAATACGTCATCGTCCACGAAATGACCCATTTGATCGAGCCGACCCACTCCGACCGGTTCATCGCAATGATGGACGAGACCTACCCGACCTGGCGCGACGCCCGCGCCGAACTCAATGCGTTGCCCCTGACGGCCGAATGTTGGAGTGAGTAACCTCGACTCCTAGCGGTGCGATAGCCAGATGACGCAGCCGGCTATCGCAGCCCGTTTGCGCGCGATCGCTGCTTGGGTCGTCCACAAACCTGGCATCGGATCTGGACACGGACGCAAAATGGGCCTGATTTCGGAGAACGGACCAGAGACGCGAACGGTGTGCTCCAACCGAAATGAGGCTCTATGGGCAGTACAAGGGCAGCACCTCTATTGCAGGATCTAGTAGATATTGCTTCCATGCACGCGGGTAGAGATAGTTTAGCTCGATCAGTCGCAACATTTCCTGCTGTGCCCCTGCGGAGCCGCCCTTTGCGGTTTCGGTAGCGATGCGGGATTTGTGCCGTTGCCATTCTCCGCCGGTTCGATTTTTCAAGAGGTTCAATAGCGCGGCGTAGACTCGCACGGCGTTCTCCTCCGCGAAGTTGGCGCGTTTAGCGTACGCGCCCATTGCGTCCTCGGGTACGGTTGTGTGTTGGCCGGCGATAAGGTTTTTGAAGATACGTGTCGCGGCCAGGAGAAGGGGACCGGCCTGGTACAGCGCCAATCCGAAATCGTTCATCGCCTGCGCTTCCAGCGCCTGATCTATGAAGTCCTCACCTGCCTCGGTGTACCGATCCCCAAGCGACGCGGCCACCGAATGAAATCCCTCTCTTGCCGCGCGGCCGACCGTCGCAGCGATGAGTTGATGGGGACTGGGCGTCTCGCCGGGCGTCGCTCCAGCGCTAGCGTACCGAATGTAAATCGCCGCGGTATGGAGGTCATCGTGACCGACTTCGCGGCAAGCCGCCTCAATATCCGCGATGAGGTCCCGATAGATCATCGCCCATGCGGCTAAAATCGCATCGGCACCATGTATGGTGCGCAAGTGGGCGACCTGGTGCGCGAAGTCTTCGATTTCACCCCGTACCGGGGCTATGGCCTTGTCGTGGACCATTTTGATAATAAGAGGTTGCAGTCGAACCGCCCGTTCGGCGAGCAGTTTGCGGTTAGAACTGGGTCCAACCGCGTACCGCAGCTCAGTGACCCGCGCGACGAGCCCTTCCCAATATTCGTTGCCCACAGACCCAAATTGGATCCATTCGTCCGTCCCGCAGATCATTGGTCGGCGGCCGCTGGCTAGACCGTCGACCAAGTCAGCGAGTTGCGCTGGGAGTTCGCTCGACGTGCCTAGATGCGGATCGAGGACGATATCGACGATGTCATTTGGATCAATGCCTTCGGGCAGCGCGGGGCGGTATTGGCCCGAAACCTCGTCCTTCAACTGAATGAAGCCGGTCCTTCCGCGATTGGTCACGCGCGCCCAAATGCCTGAGGCCGCTTCACCGCTTGAGAATTGGTGAGATGCTAGGTTGTGTTGACGAAGTGGATTCCCAAATCACTTGATCACTGATTCAAAGCTGCTCTTTGAGGAGAGCGGCTTTGGTTCGTAGCTTGATGTCGGATGAGGAGTGGGGGTTCTTCGCGCCGTTCGTGATTGAAACGGGTCCACGACGTGGCCGGCGGCCCAAGAACCATCGCCTCGTTCTGGACGGGGTGTTCTGGATCGCGCGGACGGGTTCGCCCTGGCGCGACCTGGACGACCATTTTGGCCAATGGACCACGGTCTACAAGCAGTTCCGACGCTGGACGCTGTCAGGCGTCTGGGATGTGCTGCTGGCGGCCCTCAACGAGAGCGGCGAAGGCCTGGACAGCGTCCAGATGATCGACTCGACGATCATACGCGCCCATCAGCATGCCGCCGGCGCCCAAAAAAAGCGGGCGCTCAGGACGAAGGTCTTGGCCGCTCGCGCGGTGGCTTCTCGACCAAGATCCATCTGAGGAGCAACGGCCTGGGGCTGCCGGTCGCAGTGGTCCTCACCGGCGGCGAGGTCTCTGACGTGAAGGGCTACGGACCGGTCATGGCCGAGCCAGGACCAGAGCCAAAGGTCATGCTGGCCGACAAAGGCTATGACGCTGACGCCATCCTGGCCGATCTGGAAGCCAAGGGCGTTGCCGCCGTCATCCCGCCCAAGCGCAATCGAAAGGTCCAGCCCGTCATCGACGGCCACCTCTACGCCTTGCGAAATCTGGTCGAACGGTGCTTCTCAAAGCTCAAGCACAGTCGCAGACTGGCCACCCGTTACGACAAAACCGCCGACAGCTACCTCGGCTTCATCCTCGTCGCATCCATCCGACTATGGGTGAGGCACTTCGTCAACAGAACCTAGCGCCGCCTCCAGGGCAAGCGCACCATCGGCGTAGTCTGGTGACGGGGTCAGCAGGCTCCATGCCAACGCATTTGCGTCAAACGCCAGCTGCTGCGGGCTCAAAATCATTTCGGCCCGCGCACTTTTCTCAACACTTTGGTCTCGACGGCCTTGCGCACCTTGGCGGCAAGCTTTGCGGCGCGCTTTTCTGGCATCTGCGAACTCGCCACGAGTTCGCGGCGCATGGCCTCCTCGGTCAGATTGAGGAGCCTGTCAAACGCGGCCTCATCAAGCGCAGCAGCGCTTGCGACCGCCTGCTGAGCCAGAATTTGAACGGCCGGCTCATCGGCGTGCGGCTGCGACTTTCCGTTTGGCCCTTCAAAAGCTTGTAACTTGCTAGTGACGCGCGCCTTCAACCATTGAAAGCTCCTTTTGCCGCCTCCACGGAGCGCCTTTTTTGCCTCTTGCTGAAAGCCGGCGAGATAGCTGCTCGCGAGGAGCGTGGCGATCGCTTCAACAACGCTCGCTGGATCCATGTGTTTCGCCTCGGCGGGCAAAAACCACGTCATCTCGCGCGCTAGGCTCGATTGAATCTCCGCCGAAGCTTCGTCTATGTCGTCCGTCAACGTGACCTCCCGCGAAGTGCTTAGGTGCGATGCGCTCTGATCGCCAAACGCTTGAGCCGCCGATCCCCCGTAATCGCAGAGCAACCGGCGCTGACAGTAGTACAATTTGAGGTAAAGTGCGACCACTGGAAAATGATACTCGCGCGCCCCCCGCGATCTCGCCAAGACCCGCGACCCGGCCGAGCATATGCGACAATCGGCATGATCGCATATTATCAACGACGTAGGCGCAACGATCGTGCTTTTCGACCGCGCTGGCCGTCGCGCAAAGTCAGCGCCGTTGCTGTGAACTTCGATTTCGAGTCCATGTCGCGCCATGGCTGCAGGGATAAGCGAGCCGGAAGAGCACCACCCGAGGGCAGCAATCTTCCACCTTTGCTGACACCCCAGCGTAATGCTAGTGTTGAAGCTGCGCATTGGCGAGCCGAAAGACGCAGGCTCAATCGGCTCCGCACGTCCGAAGGGCATATGGAGAAATTCCAGAAGGTGTCGCAACATGAAGATTGAGTCGTTGCTTAGCCACCTGGAGGGTATTGATCCCTCCGTGACGCGAATGCCAACAACGCTGCATCCCGGTGTAGTCGTGGATCAACAGCAGGTGGACACGTTTTCGGATCAGCCGGACCCGGACCCGTTCACGAACCAACCAGATCCTGATCCGTTCAACAACCAACCGAATCCAGACCCTTTCACCAACCAACCGGACCCGGACCCATTCACCAACCAGCCGGACCCGGACCCGTTCACGAACCAACCAGACCCGGACCCATTCACGGATCAGCCACCGCTCGGTGGGTGACTCGTGACCCATGCAACCTCGTCTGTTGGTACTTCAAGCATCGTCGCTCTGTAATCTGGATTGCGCGTACTGCTATGTTCCGAATCGTCTCGACAAAACGACGATGTCGGAGACGACCTTACGCGCGGCGCTGAACCTGGTGCTCTCCTGCCGCCAGCCCAATGAGCCCCTCAGGATCCTTTGGCATGCTGGCGAGCCACTCTCCGTGGGGCTGGCGCTCTTCGAACGTGCGTCGAACATAATTCGGGAATGCAATCCCCGCGGTGTCGCGGTTTCTCAAACCATTCAAACTAACGGCACGCTCATCGATGAGGAATGGTGCAAGTTTTTTGTGCGCGAGAAGGTTCTAGTAGGGCTCAGCGTCGATGGCCCACCAGTAGTCCATGATCATCAGCGAAGGACCCTTGGAAATGGGCCAACGCACGCACGCGTGATGAAAGGGTTGGCCCTACTAAAAAAGTACGACATTCCTCTTCACGCGATCGCCGTCTTGACGCCTTTTAGTCTGGATTTCGCAGATGAGATTTTCGACTTCTTCGCCGATTCAGGATTCATATCTGTCGGATTTAACCTGGAAGAGACTGAGGGAGCGCACGCCTCGGAGTTCCGTGATCAAGAAGTGGAGGCCGGTTGCATTCGCGAGAAATACAAGGTCTTCATGTCGCGCTTATTCGATCGCTGGCAAAGTGCGGGGAGGCAACCTAAAATCCGAGAATTTGACCAAACGACTCGGGCAATCGGAGCGTTTCTTCGAGACCACAGCTTCACGCGGGCGGTAGATGATTTGATCCCCTTACGTAATATCTGCGTAACCCGTGAAGGGGAGATCTCGACCTTTTCTCCAGAGCTTGCCAGCGGGACCTTGGCTGAACCTCTCCGCTTTTCGATCGGAAATGTGAGTGACGTTAGCGCCTTGGAAGAATTGTTTGAGAATAAAACATTCCGAGAAATGAATGCCGAAGTCATTGACGGCGTACGGCGTTGTCAGTCGGAATGTGAGTATTTTCCCATCTGCGGCGGAGGAACGGCTTCAAATAAATTTTACGAACGGGGGACATTTGACTGCGCCGAAACCACAACTTGCGTTCTACACCGCAAGTGTCTCGCCGATGTGGTGGCGGATGGACTCCGAAAGCTTTCAATCTCGAGGCGTAAGGGCATTGCCGATGTAGTTGGAACCAATGATAGGGTTCCAACTTGAACGGAGTGGGCGCGGCCGACTGCCCACCCTGCGCACCAGTGATGGCGACAAGTCTGCACCCGATAGACCGCCGGCAGGTGCCGTCGAAACAGGTTGACCCAGCTAGTTTCGCTGAGGGCCGGCAATGATCGGGGAGTGAGGCCGGGTGTCGCCCCAAGGCGGCACGGTCGTCCTTGAACAAACCGGCGCGCGTCTGTTCGAAGCGCGACTGGAAAAAGCCTAGGCCCGGATCGCGCCATATCGGCGCGCCTCGTCGGCGTAGGCGCTCAGCGTCATCGTCGCGCGAAAGAACCCATCGACCTCGACGGCGAGCCCCATGGGCCCGGCGACGCTTTCGAGCTCGGCGAGATCGACATAGCCCAGTTCCGGGAAGCCCATGCCAAGGTCGCACTGTCCGTCGTCAGGACATTTGAGCCTTCGGGAAGACGGCGTTTCCCAGAATTTCAGTGACTCCAAGGGTAAACAACCGAACGCCGCACACCCAGCCAGAGCCGCCGCACCGCGTAAAGCGATCTGGTGTGACCCAATGCCTCAACACATGTCCTTGTCGACATAGACCGCCTCATAATCCTTCCGCCGACGGACGTAGTCCTCGATCTCCGAGGGCGGCTTTAGTGTCGGCAGTTCGGTTGGGTCCCGGGCGAGCCCCCAGGCCAGGAGGAGCCGCGCAAAATCCGTACCGGCGGCGTACTCGACCTTGCCTTCGGGCTTCGGCGTGATGAGCGGCCCCTCCAGTCCGGCCGGGTAGGTTTTGTAGAGCCGTTCGTGGACATCCGTGTGGCGGCCGCCGCCAACCAGGAGGAGCGGCTTTGGCTGACCGTTTTGAGGAAAAAAGATCGGATTACGTTGCAAAAATGTGTGGGAAATAACGTGCCGGGTGTGCTGGTGGCAGGCGAGGCGGAAGGTTTCATCGGCAATGCCCTTGCGTCTGGCTGCCTCCAGCGCGCCCGCGCCAAGGAGCGCCACCTTGGACATGTAGACGGGGACACGGTCGCCATCGTCGTTTTTGACAATCGAGAAGGTCGCCACGTCGAGGGTCGCAGCGCCGACGTCGACAACGACATGAGGTCCCCGAGCCCAATGGGCGCTGGCTTCATAGCCTGCAATGACGCCGGCGAGCTCTTCGAACAGCTCAAACGGCGTCGTTGCGCCGGGCTTGAGCACCGGCGTCACCGTTCTGACGAATTCGCCGACATCGCGCAG
>JAYUBD010000096.1:0-8158 GCA_043740995.1 Caulobacteraceae bacterium
CCCTCGCGCGGCGTCCTGCTCAAGGCGGGGTTCACCCAGGAAGGCGTCGCCAGCGCCTATCTCAAGATCGACGGCGCGTGGCGCGATCATTTGTTGTTCGGCCTGATTTCAGCGGCGCCGGGGTTCTGAACAGGTCAGGCCCGCCCGCCCCGTGTCGACAACTGCCCGGCGGAGATGCCGATTTTGGCCAGGGCGCGCGACCATTTGTGTTCATGGTCGTCTCCAAAGATCAGCGCCTCGTCCGCCTCGCAGGTCAGCCAAACGCTGTCGCGAATTTCCCGTTCCAGTTGGCCGGCGTCCCACCCGGCATAGCCGAGCGCCAGGACCCAGCGGCGTGGGTGCGGCTCGCTATTGGCCAGGGCGACCAGCAAATCCCGCGTCTGGGTCAAGGCAAAGCCGCCGGCGATCCCCGGGCCGGGCGGATCGCTCTGATAGTCGTCGGTGTGCAGCACGAACCCTCGCTCCTGCTCGACGGGGCCGCCCATCAGCACGGGGTCGCGGGCGGTGTCCGGCGTCGTGGCGACGCCCAGCTGTTTGAGCAGACGCGGAAAGGTGAGGCCGTCCACCGGACGATTGACCGAAAAGCCCATGGCATGCTCGGCGTCATGCCGACACACAAAGATCACCGCCCGCTCGAAGCGCGGATCGTCGATGCCGGGCATCGCCACGAGCAGCCGGCCGGCAAGATAGGCGCTTTGGCTTGTGGACATGCCGCATGATCGCGGTTGAAAGGCGCCGTTTCAAGGCATTCCGGCGCTCGACGCTCTTGGCGAGGGCGGCTTGCCCCTCTATTTGAGCGGACCTTCAACCCAGGAAAGAGATTCCATGCCCATCACTGTCGGCGACACGGTGCCCAGCGCCACCTTCATGACCTTTGGCGCGGAAGGCCCCAAGCCGCTCACCACCGATGAGCTGTTCAAGGGCAAGACCGTCGCTCTGTTCGCTCTGCCCGGCGCCTTCACCCCGACCTGCTCGGCCAAACATCTGCCGGGCTTCACGGCCCATGCGGCCGACTTCAAGGCCAAGGGCGTCGATGCCATCGCCTGCGTCTCGGTCAATGACGTGTTCGTGATGAAAGCCTGGGGCGAAAATCAAGGCGTCGGCGACGACATACTGATGTTGGCCGACGGCAACGGCGATTTCACGCGCGCGGTCGGACTGGAGATGGACGCCTCGCGCTTCGGCATGGGCAAGCGTTCGCTGCGCTATTCCCTGCTGGTGAAAGACGGCGTCGTGAAGGAAGTGAACGTCGAGGACGGCGCTGAATTCAAGGTCTCCACCGCCGAATACATGCTCGCCCAACTGTAGTTCAACGTCCTTCCCTCCCCTTTTTGGGGAGGGTCGAGACGAGGTCCGGGGTGGGGCTCTTAAGGACGCATCACCCAAAGCCTCGCCACGACCCACCCTGACGGCTTGCGCCGTCTCTACCTCCCCATGCTGGGGAAGGAGGGTCTATTTATGCGCCCAGGCTCTCCGGCGAGGCGCGGAACAGGTCGACCGCGCCTTGGCTGACGGCCTGGGAAAGGGCGGGAGCCTGGGCGAGGATCTGTTCGGAGAACACCCGGGCCAGGCCGATCTTGGTGCGCCAATAGTCGGTGGGGCCTTCGCCAGCGGCGATGTGGCGCGAGGCGGCCAGCGCGCCCTTGGCCAGCATCCAGCCGCCCACCACGTCGCCGAGCAGCCGCAGATAGGGCGTGGCGCCGGCCAGCGCGTCCGGCTGGGCGTGGCCGCGGCGCTCGATCAGCCAGCCGGTGGAGGCTTGCACGGCGGCGAGCCCCGCCTCAAGCCGGGCGCCGATGGTGTGCAGCCAGGCATCGTCGGCGCTCTTTAACGCCGAGGCGGTCGGGAAGATGTCGCTGACCAGTTCGCGCACCGCCTGCCCCTTGCCCAGGGCCAGCTTGCGGCCCATCAGGTCAACCGCCTGAATTCCGTTGGCGCCTTCATAGATCGGCAGGATGCGCGCATCGCGATAGTGCTGGGCGGCGCCGGTTTCCTCAATGAAGCCCATGCCGCCATGCACCTGCAGGCCCATGGACGCGACCTCTACGGCCATGTCCGTCGACCAGGCCTTGGCGATCGGCGTCAGCAATTCCTCGCGCAGGCGGGCCGCGTCCCGATCAACCGGATTGCCGGACAGACGCGCCAGGTCGGCCGCGACGGCGGTGGACAGGCAGATCCCTCGCGCCGCCTCGATCCTGGCCTTCATCAGCATCAAGGTGCGGCGCACGTCGGGATGGTCGAACAGACGGGCCGGCAGCGCGCCCGTCCAGGCGGAGCGGCCCTGCTTGCGCTCCAGGGCATAGGCCAGGGCGCCTTGAAACGCCCGTTCACCCAGGCCCACCCCTTCGACGCCGACCTGCAGGCGGGCGGCGTTCATCATCACGAACATCGCCGCCAGGCCCTGATGCGGCGCACCGACCAGTTCGGCCCTGGCGTCCTCGAACAACATCACGCAGGTGGGCGAGGCGTGAACGCCCAGCTTATGCTCAAGACTCGCCGGACGCAGACTATTGGCGACGCCCAGGGTCCCGTCCTCGCCGACCAGTCGCTTGGTCGCCAGGAACAGCGACAGGCCGCGTGATCCGGGCGGCGCGTCCGGCAGGCGGGCCAGCACCAGATGGACAATGTTCTCGGCGACATCGTGGTCGCCCCAGGTGATGAAGATCTTCTGCCCGTTCAGCCGGTATCCGCCATCCCCGTCCGGCGTCGCGCGAGTGGCGATCGCGCCCAGATCGGATCCAGCCTGCGGCTCGGTCAAATTCATCGTGCCGGTCCATTGGCCCGAGACCAGGCGCGGCAGATACAGCGCTTTTTGGCGGTCGGTTCCGTGCGCGCTCAAGGCCTCGATGGCCGCCAGGGTCAGCATCGGACAGAGGCCAAAGGCCATATTGGCGCCGTGCACCATTTCGAAGACCGCGACCTCCAGCGCCTTGGGCAGACCCTGCCCGCCATGCGCGGGGTCGGCGGACAGACCGTTCCAGCCGCCCTGCGCGAACTGTCTATAGGCGTCGGCGAAGCCGGGCGCCGTGCGCACCGCGCCGTTTTCCAGTCGCGCGCCTTGCTGATCGCCGATCCGGTTGAGCGGGGCGAGGACATCGGCGGCGAAGGCGCCCGCCGTCTCCAATACCGCGGTGACCGTCTCGGCGTCCGCCGCCGGGAAGATCGCCACCAGCCGGTCGAAGTCGGCGGCTTCTCTCAGCGTGAACAGAATATCGCGAACTGGTGCTTTAAAGGTCATGAGGTCGTCCTTGGGGCCTGCGCCTATCTAGCGCAAATTGCGGCTGGGTCGAATCCAAGCCTCGCGACACGCGGCATGGGCCGGTATTCACGGTGTTGTGATCGCGCCGCGCCGCACCAGGGTGCGAAGGAGCAAGAGGTTGGATTTTGCCGATCCGCTGGTGCGAGGAAGTCGTCAATGTTGGCCCTGAATCCAACGCGCTACAATGCGCCGGCCATGGCGCTGCATTGGTTGATCGCCGCGCTGCTGATCGCCAACATCCTGATCGCCTGGTATTTCAACACCCTGAACGGGGCTGCCAAGGTCCCGCCGCTGCAATTGCACAAGTCGATCGGCATCACTGTCCTCCTGCTCAGCGTTCTGCGGCTGGCCTGGCGGTTCATCTCACCGCCGCCGCCCTTGCCGGCCTCGGTCGCCGGTTGGCAGCGGCTGGCCGCCAACGCCGTCTATGTGCTGTTTTACGGCGTGATGCTCGGCCTGCCGCTGACCGGCTGGGCCTTGAGTTCAGCCAGCCACCTGATCAAGGTCTATCCAATTACCCTCTATGGTCTGGTCGAATGGCCGGCCATCGCGCCTCTGACGGCCCTGCCGCCGACGCAGTTGAAACAGGCGCACACACTGTTTGTGACGGCGCACGGGCTGCTCGGCAAGCTGGTCTATTTTCTGATCGTGCTTCACGTCGGCGCCGCGCTGCGGCACTGGCTTCTGCTGAAGGACGGCGTGGCCGGGCGGATGATCCCTTTTGCTCGGGTGACGCCAGGTTGAGGCGCGCGCCCACCGACTCCGGCGATCGCCGCCACGCCGAAGACATAGAGGCCGTCGTGGCCGCCCTGCGCTCCGGCGATCTGGCCATTCTGCCCACCGAAACCGTCTATGGCCTGGCGGCGGCGGCGGGCGATGCGTCGGCGGTCGCCAGGCTTTATGTGGCCAAGGGCCGGCCTGCCTTCAACCCGCTGATCGCCCATGCCGCGGACGCCGCCACCGCCGGACGCCTCGCTTGGCTGGATCCCCGGGCGGTATGTTTGGCCGAAGCCTTTTGGCCGGGGCCCCTGACCATCGTCGCGCCGGTGCGCGATCCGGCGGCGGTCTGCGACCTCGCCCGCGCCGGGCTGGACACCGTCGCGGTCCGGGTCCCGGCCCATCCTTTGGCGCTCAGCGTCCTGCGGGCGGTCGGCGGGCCGATCGTCGCGCCCTCCGCCAACCGGTCCGGGCGGCCCAGCCCCACCACCCATGCCGACGCCCTGGCCGAGACCGGCGCCTTCGCGCTGGCAAGCCTGGACGGCGGCGCCTGCCGGATCGGGGTGGAATCCACTGTTGTGTCCCTGCTTGACGGCCCGCCGCGTCTGCTGCGTCCAGGCGCGGTCACCCGCCAACAGATCGAGGCGGTAATCGGTCCTCTGGCCGCGGCCGAGCGCGACGCCCGCCGCTCGCCGGGCCGACTCGCCCGCCACTATGCGCCGAACGCGCCCCTGCGCCTTGACGCCGACGCGCCGAGGCCCGGCGAAGCCTTCCTCGCCTTCGGCCCGGCCCCTACGGGCGACCGGGTGCATAATCTCAGCCCCACCCGTGACCTCGAAGAGGCCGCTGCCCGGTTGTTCACCCTGCTGCGCGCCGCCGACGCGCAAAGTCCCACGGCCATCTCGGTGGCGCGCATCCCCGCTGAAGGTCTGGGCGAGGCGATCAATGATCGGCTCACGCGCGCCGCCGGCTTTGTCGGCTGACGGTCACTCCGCTAGAGTCACGCCATGACCCGCCCGGCTCCAACCCTCGCACCCGATCTGCTCAAGGCTCTGAAATCGGCGTTGGGCGACGGCGGCTGGAGTGTCGATCCTGACCGATTGGCGCCGAAATTGGTGGAATGGCGGGATCGATGGCGGGGCTGGTCGCCGTTCCTGGCGCTGCCCGACACGCCGGCGCGGGCCGCCGCCGTTGTCGGTTTGTGCGCCGCCGCGGGCGTGGCGATCGTGCCGCAGGGCGGCAATACCGGTCTGGTCGGGGGGCAGATTCCACAAGGCGAGATCCTGCTTTCCACCGAACGCCTGCGGCGGGTGCGCGATATTGACGTCCAGGACGATGTGCTGATCGCCGAGGCAGGGGTGACCCTGGCCGCCGCGCATGAGGCGGCGCTGAACGCCGGTCGGCGGTTCCCATTAAATCTCGCCTCGGAAGGCTCGGCGACGATTGGCGGGCTGGTCTCCACCAATGCCGGCGGGACCGCCGTGCTGCGCTACGGCAACATGCGCGACCTCGTGCTGGGCCTGGAGGTGGTGCTGCCGAACGGCGAGGTGTGGAACGGCCTCAAGCGGCTGCGCAAGGACAATACCGGCTACGACCTCAAGCAGCTGATGATCGGCGGCGAGGGTACGCTGGGCGTGGTGACGGCGGCGGCGCTCAAACTGTTCCCGATTCTCCAGTCCCGCGCCGTGGCCATGGTCGGCGTGGCCGACCCCGCGCGAGCGACCGCGCTGTTGGTTGCCGCCAAGCGACAGGCCGGCGGCGAGATTGAGGCGTTTGAACTGATCGCCCGGCTGGGCATCGAACTGGCCATCCGCCATCTGCCGGGCGCGCGCGAGCCGCTGGCGGCGCCGGCCCCCTGGTATGTGCTGATCGAGATCGCGGGCGCCCGGACGGGGTCCGCCGAGACGGCGCTGGCGGCGGTGCTGACCGAAGCCTTGCAGGCAGAAGACATTCTGGACGCCGCCGTGGCGCAGAATGAGACTCAGGCGAGGGCGTTCTGGGCGCTGCGCGAAGGCCAGTCCGCCGCGCAGAAGCCGGAGGGGCCGGCCTGGAAGCACGATGTCTCGGTGCCGCTGTCGCGCGTGGCGGCCTTTATCGAGATCGCCTCCAAGTCTCTGGAGGCGCGCTTTCCCGGCGTGCGAATCGACGCTTTTGGCCATCTGGGCGACGGCAATATCCACTTCGATGTGCTCGGCCCCGCAGGCGCCGACCCCGCCGCTCACGCCGCCCACGCCGCCGCGCGCAATGACGGCGCGCGCCTCGTGCATGATCTGGTCGTCTCGTTTGAAGGCTCGATCAGCGCCGAACATGGGCTGGGCTCGATGAAGACCGCCGAGGCCCTCGCCTATAAGAGCCCCGTCGAAGTCGCCGCCCTGCGCGCGGTGCGCGCCGCCCTGGACCCCGGCCGGATCATGAACCCCCGCGTGCTGTTTTAGGACCCCGCTCCCGTTTTCCCCGCCTTCGCGCGCCTTGGCGGGGGCAGCGTGGGATCGGTCACTTGAACAGCGTCCAACGTCGGACATTGCGCGCGCTGGCCATGGCCCGGTTTTGCAACTGGCGGACGGTCCGCCGAGGCCGTATTCCATGGCCATGCTGATGATCATCTCGCCCGCCAAGGCGCTCAACTTTGCCGCCGCCCCGGCGAACGCACCGCTGACCATACCGATGATGGGCGAACACACCCAGGCCCTGGCCAAGGTCGCCCGGCGGCTGACCGTGGCCGACCTCAAGCGTCTGATGGCCATCTCGGATGATCTGGCGAAGCTGAACCGCGGGCGGTTCCAGGCCTTTGATCCGGAATCGGAAGACGGCTTGCAGGCGGTGCTGGCCTTTAACGGCGATGTGTATCGCGGCCTGGACGCGCGCAGCCTCGACCGCGCCGCCCTGGCCTGGACGCAGGATCATTTGCGCATCCTGTCCGGTCTGTACGGCCTGTTGCGCCCATTGGACGCCATCCAACCCTACCGGTTGGAGATGGGGTCGCGCCTCAAGACCCGAAGGGGGCCGAATCTCTATGCCTTCTGGGGAGACCGTCTGGCCGAGGCGCTGAATGACGCCGGGCGGGGACTGGCCGACCCCACCGTCGTCAACCTGGCCAGCCAGGAATATTTCGGGGCGGTGGATCGCGCTGCGCTGCGCCTGCCGCTGGTGCATTGCCATTTTCGCGAGGAACGCGACGGCGCTCTACGCACCCTCAGCTTTTTCGCCAAACGCGCCCGCGGGCTGATGGCGCGTTTTGTGATTGAGCGGCGGCTGGAAAAGCCAGATGATCTCAAGGTGTTCGACGTCGAAGGCTACGCCTTTGACGCGGCGCTCAGCACGGCAACCGATTTTGTGTTCATCCGGTCGACGGCTTGACGCGAAGGTCGCGGGACCGCTGTTAGAGACTTGGCTTGAGGACCAATCAGATGGCGTACCTACCCTTCGATCTGCACGGCAAGGTGGCCCTGGTCACGGGCGGCAATCGCGGCATCGGGCTTGGCATGGCCCGCGCCCTGGCCCAGGCGGGAGCCGATGTGGTGATCTGGGGCTCCAACCCATCGCACAATCAGACCGCCGAGGCCGAGTTGGTCAAGCTGGGGGTGCGGGTGCGGGTGCAAACCGTCGATGTCTCCAATGAGGCGGCGGTTATTGCGGGGATGGCGGACGCGACCGCGGCCATGGGCCGCATCGATACGGTGATCGCCAATGCCGGCATTGGCGAGGGCTCGCGATCCTTCTCGGAGATGACCCTCGACACCTGGCGCCGGGTGATGGCGGTCAACATGGAGGGGGCGTTTTTCACCTGCCGCGAGGCGTGCAAACACATGGTCGCGCGCGCCAAGGATGGTGATCCGGGCGGCTCGATCATGGTCACGGCGTCCCTGGCCGCCATCGACGGCGCGGCGCGCAACCAGGCCTATGCGGCCACCAAGGGCGGGGTGATCGCCATGATGAAAGCCATCGCGGTGGAACATGCCCGTTATGGCGTCCGGGCCAACGCCATCCTGCCGGGCTGGATCGCCACCGACATGACCGCCCGCTCGCAGGACTCGCAGGTGTTCAATGAGAAGGTCATTGCCCGCGTGCCGATCCGTCGCTGGGGCGAACCCGAGGATTTTGGCGGCATCGCCGTCTATCTCGCTTCGGACGCTTCGAAATATCACACGGGCGACAGCTTCCTGATCGATGGCGGCTACGCCA